>JANPBN010000497.1:0-19461 GCA_031430415.1 Dehalococcoidia bacterium | reverse complement strand
CGGTGTGGCATCGCGCTCAGTTGCTGGTGCATGGAAGCAGGCCGTGGTTCGACGTGACCGCGGTTCAGGCTGACTCGTGGTTCGATCTGGTACGCCGGGGGGTGTAGCCGTCGTGGTACGCGCCCTTTTTCCGTCCAGCTGACAATCACCACCGGGACTCGTGAGGATCTCTCAAGCGTGAACACCAAGGCCCTGGCAAGGAAGGCGCAGGATCGTCGTGGCGCATGGCGTTTTCCGCTAGCGTTCGCGCTGACCGTTGCGGTCATCGCTGCGGCGGTGCTCCTTTCTCTCGCGCCGCGCCCGGAGCCGGTCGCGGCGGCAGGCACCGGGTCGATGCTGGTGACGCCTGGTGCGCAGATCAGCCCGCAGGGCGCGAACGTCGGCGTTGGTATTGATGCTGACGGCGTGTCGCAACTGGGCGCCTTCGAGTTCATCATCCAGTACGACCCGGCGCTGCTGTCGTTCGTGTCGGTGGGCAACGGCGGGTTTCTTGGCAGCACCGGCCGCAGCACGTTCTGTCCGCCACCGATTGTCGATGGGTTGCTGGGCACGGTGCGGTTCGGATGCGTGACCACGGGATTTATTCCGCCCGGGCCGACAGGGACGGGCCGCCTCGCGAACCTGACGTTCTTCACGCTTGCAGAAGGTACGTCGCCGTTGGCGTTCACACTGGCGGACATGTCGGATGAAGCCGGCGACGGGTTCACGGTTGTGGGATCGACCGGCGGATCGATCACGATCTTCGGTGGTACGCCGCCGCCCACGTTCACGCCGACCAATACCTTTACTCCGACACCCACAGGCACGCCCACCAGCGTCATTACGCCGACACCGACTGGTGTTGTGCCGCCGGGGTCGTGTGGCCCGGCAATCGAAATCGCCGTGTGCTTCGACCCGGCGAGCGTTTCGGGCAGCGTGAACGCGCCCGTGAACATCGATGTGCGGGTGGAGGATGTCGGGAACCTCGGGGCTTTCGACGTTCGGGTGGACTTCAACCCTGCGTTGCTCTCGGCGACCAACGCGGTGGCCGGCCCGTTCCTGGGAAGTACGGGTCGCGTCGTGCAGTGCCTGGCGCCGACGATCGGCACCGGTACGATCAACCTCAAGTGCGTGACGCTGGGCGCAACGCCGAACGGGCCAGCGGGCGCCGGTTCGATCGTCGTTCTGACGTTCGTGCCACAAGGTGAGGGGTTGGCCAACCTCAACTTCTCGCTCGCGACGCTCCTCGACCCGCAGGCGAACATCATCGTCGCGGGATTCAGCGACACGGGCGAGGTGAGTATTGGCCCCGAGTTGACGGCGACGCCGTGTCCTGGCCCGTGTCCGACGAGCACGTTCACGAACACGCCGACGTTCACTGCGACGTCGACGCCAACCCACACATCGACGCCGACACCATCGCCGACGACAACGCCTACGCCGTGCGTTGGGCCATGCCCCACGGCGACGTTCGTGGACACGCCGACGACGACGCCGACCGTCGGGCCGGGAACGGTGCGGATCTCGCCGTCGACGCAGGTGAGTGACACGGCGTCAACGTTCCTTGTGGGCGTGGCCATCGACAATGCGACGAATCTGGGTGCGTTCCAGGTGCGTGTGGCCTTCGATCCGGCGATCATCCAGAAGGGACTCCCGATCGTGGGGCCGTTCCTGGGGAGCACAGGGCGTTCGGTGCAGTGCTTCGCGCCGACCACCAGTCCCGGCGCGGTGCAGTTCAACTGCGTGACGACGGGCACCTCGCCGCCGCCTGGAGCGAGCGGGACGGGCATTCTCGTGCAGTTTCCGTTCACAGGACTTGCGCCCGGAAGCAGTTCGCTGGTGCTACAGAGTGTGATCCTCACGACGCCAGCCGGCGCTCCTATCCCGGTCGCCGCGACGATCGACGGTAGCGTCGACATCATCCTTGCGGCGACAGCGACGCCGTGCGCTGGGCCGTGTCCGACGGCGACGCTGACTTCGACGCCGACGCTCTCGCCGACGGTCACTGGACTTCCGAGCGGTGTGATCCGCCCGGTGCAACAGTTCGTCCCGTCCGGCACCATCGTCGAGGTGACGGTCGACGTCTCCAACGTCTCGAACCTGGGCGCATACCAGTTCACCATGCGGTACGACCAGAACCGCCTGTCCTTCGTGGATGTGATTAACGACACGTTCCTGGGCAGCACGGGCCGACCTGTATTCTGTCCGCCGCCGATCGTCGACACCCAGAACGTGCGTTTTGGCTGTGCGACGACGGGTGGTTCGCCGCCCGGGCCTACGGGGGCGGGGACATTGGCCCGCGTCCGATTCCTCGCGACGAGCAACGGCCCGGCCGATCTGCGCCTCACGGTCTTCGACCTGGCAGATCCATTGGCGAACACGATTCCGCGCACGATCACGGACAACCTGAACGAGATCATCATCGGCCCGCCACCGACCGCAACGTTCACGCCGACGCCGACGCCGGTGCCGGAAGGTCAGCCGGCGTGCGTGACTCAGCCGGGCGGCAGCGGCACCACCTGCATCGTGGTCGATGCCGACACCAACGCTTCGGGACAGCAACGCACCGGCTCGGCGCCGAGCAGCGGCGGTACATTCACGGTCGACATCGTCGCGCGCGACGTCGCGACCCCGATGTATTCGCTGCAAATGACACTGCTGTACAACGTCGCCTGGTTGTCGGCGGCGACGCCGACATCGATCTGGTCATCGTCCGGATTCAATTGCACGCCGTTGCCGGCATCGGGCGACCTGCCGGAGGTCGATCCGTTTGCGGACGGTGACCCGGCGACGGGGGACGCGTTCATCACATGCTACAACCCGGCGGCGGCGGGCGGCCCGACCGGGACGTTCGTGATCGCCTCGATTACGTTCACGACAATCGGCCTGGGATATTCGCCGCTGATGCTGTATCAGGCGCAGATCGTGGACGAGTCGTTCGCGCCGACGGCGGGGTGCCTGCCTCCGGGACCGAACCCCGGCGCGGGTTGCCTCGATGGCATTGTGGGCAACGTGCTGCTGCCGACGCCGACGCCAACACCGACGAATACGGCGACGCCGACGGACACGGCCACACCAACGGAGACGCCGACCGAGACGCCGACTCCGACCGAGACACCAACGGAGACGCCGACGGAGACGCCCACCGAGACGCCGACGCCGACGGAAACGCCGACCGACACGCCCACTCCGACTGAGACGCCAACGGAGACGCCCTCAGCGACGCCGACCGAGACACCGGTACCCGAGACGCAGCCGATCTGCACGACGCAGCCCGGCGGCACGGGCACGACGTGCATCGTGGTGGACGCCGATGCATTCGAGAGCGGCGAGCAGCGCACGGGATCCGCGCCGGGGACCGGCAGCTTTACGATAGACATCGTCGCGCGTGACGTGACGACGCCGCTGCTTTCGTTCCAGGCAACGCTGCTGTACGACGCGGCGTGGCTGAGTGCGGCGACACCGACGACGCTGTTCGGAGCTTTTGGGTGGGACTGTAGCGCGCTGCCCGCGACCGGCGATCTTCCGGAGATCGATCCGTTCGCGGACGGCGATCCCGGAACGGGCGACGCGTTCATCTCGTGCGCGAACCCGTTGCTGACGGGTGGTCCGACGGGGACGTTCGTCATCGCCACGGTCACGTTTACGACGCTGGGTACTGGATACTCGCCGCTTGGCCTCTACCAGGCGACCCTAATCGACGAGTCGAGTGCGCCGATTGCGGCGTGTCTTCCTTCCGGCGTGAACCCTGGCGGCGGTTGCCTCGACGGCATTGTCGGCAACGTGCTGCTGCCGACGGCGACGCCTACATCGACTCCGACGGATACGGCGACACCGACGCCGACGGACACGCCGACCGAGACGCCGACGCCGACGGAGACACCGACACCGACGGACACGCCGACCGAGACGCCGACGCCGACCGATACACCGACGGAGACGCCGACGCCGACCGATACACCGACGGAGACGCCGACGCCGACCGATACACCGACACCTACGGACACGCCGACGGATACGCCCGTACCGACGGTGACTCCGACCGAGGCGCCAACGGACACGCCGACTGCGACATCGACTGCGACGCCATCCGACACTCCCACGCCGACACCGGTTCCGGAGTCACAGCCGATCTGCACCACGCAACCGGGCGGCACAGGCACGACCTGCATCGTTGTCGACGCGGACACGCTCGAGGCCGGTCAGCAACGCACGGGATCGGCGCCGGGCAGTGGCAGCTTCACGGTCGACATCGTGGCGCGCGATGTGGCGACGCCGCTGCGGTCGTTCCAGACGACGCTTCTGTACGACGTGGCATGGCTGAGCGCGGCGACGCCAACGACACTCTTCGGGTCGTTCGGCTGGGACTGCAGCGTGCTGCCGGCGAACGGCGACCTACCAGAACTCGATCCATTTGCGGACGCGAACCCGGCGACCGGCGATGCGTTCATCTCGTGCGCGAACCCGTTCCCAACGGGTGGTCCGACGGGAACGTTCGTCATCGCTACGGTAACGTTCACGACGCTGGGCGCCGGTTACTCGCCGCTGAACCTGTACCAGGCGACACTGATCGATGAAGCTGATGCGCCGATAGCGGCATGTTTGCCCGCGGGCGCGAACCCGGGCGGCGGTTGCCTCGATGGCGTCGCCGGAAACGTCGTCCTGCCGCCGTCGACTTCGACGCCCACGGTGACGCCGACGCACACATCGACACCGACGGCGACAGCGACGCCTGACAACCAGCCGATCTGCGTGGTGCAGCCCGGCGGCACGGGGACGACCTGCATCGTGGTTGACGCCGACTCGATCGCGCCGGGAGAGCAGCACTCGGGCCAGGCTCCGGGCTCGGGCTCCTTCACGGTCGACATCGTCGCGCGGGACGTCACGACGCCGCTATTGTCGTTCCAGACGACGCTGCTCTACGACATCGCGTGGCTGAGCGCTGCAGCGCCGACGACGTCAACGGGCTTCGATTGCACGGCGCTACCGCCGAGCGGCGACCTGCCGGAACTGGATCCGTTCGCTGATGCGAACCCGGCGACGGGCGACGCGTTCATCGCTTGCTCCAATCCGCTCGCTTCTGGAGGGCCGACTGGGACGTTTGTCATTGCTTCGATAACGTTCACCGTGAGCGGCGCCAACTTCTCCGCTCTTGACCTGTACCAGAGTTTGCTTGTGAACGAGTCTCTGGCGCCGATCGCGGCGTGCTTGCCTGCGGGCACGAACCCCGGTGGCGGCTGCCTGAATGGCATCGTCGGCAACGTGCCCATCCCGGCGCCAACGTCGACGCCCACGAGCACGCCTGCGGCGACAGATACGCCCACGGTGGCGGCGACGGCGACGGACACGCCTGTCGTCCCGCCGACGGATACACCGATTCCGGTGCCGACGGATACGCCTGCCGTCCCGCCGACGGACACGCCGATTCCGGTGCCGACGGATACGCCTGCCGTCCCGCCGACGGACACGCCGATTCCGTTGCCGACGGATACGCCGGTTCCGCCAATCGCCACCGATACGCCGACGCCGACGGATACGCCTCTACCGATTGATACGGCAACACCGACGGACACGCCGATCGTTGGCTTCGCGCCGCTCGTTTCGAGTGCTCCGCCGCCGCCGGTGATCGAACCGGTGGCGCCCACGCGTATCGATGGAGGGGCCGACAGCTTCTCACAATGGATGTTCGTTCTTGCCGTCGTCGCGTTGGTCGCGGCGATTGGCGCCCAGCTGATGGTGCTCATGCCGCACGCCGCACAGCTCCGAGCGCAGTGGACGCGCCGGACCAGGAGACCCGAAATGGCCCAACCGAATGCATCGAAGCGTCGCACGAGAGGCGCTCTGTCGGCGCGACTGCTGTTACCGGCGATGATGGCGGCGGTCGCAGCGAGCCTGTTCGGCGCGCGGGTGGCCCAGGGACAGGAGCCGCCACCGCCAGCGCAGGCTGTCCAACAACTGGCGGCCGGCCAGGCCGTCGTCTACCCGAGCCCGCTTGCCGCCGGAATCTACTTGGGCGGTACGCCGCTGACCATCGAAGAGCGGGTGGCGGGGGTGCCGTACGATCCGGGGCTGGGCTCGTTCCGGCTGGGCATCGTCTTCGATCCGAGCACGATTTCCCTGACGATCCAGGAGGGCGCGTTCCTCGGCAGCACGGGCAGAAGCACGTCGTGCGGCTACACCGCCGTGACCGAGACGTTCGTGCTCTACGACTGCGCGTCGTCAGGGTCGCAGCGCGGCGCTTCGGACAAGGGCGTACTCGCGAAGTTCACGGTGACGGCGCCGCCGGATCTTGTTCTGCGGCCGACGGTCGACAACGGTCGCCTGACGGTGATCGATAACGTGGCGGGCGGGACGCACCTGTTCGACACGGAGTCGAAGCTGATTCCGATCGGACAGCTGTTCGATGCGTGGGTGCTCGTCGCCGCGCTCGAAGGCGATGTGAACCAGGACTGCCTGGTCAACATCGTCGATGAACAGGCGATCAGTGAGCGATACAACGCATTCTTCGGGACGCTGCTCTACTACTACTTGTTCGATCTGGAACCGTTCGCGAACGGCGACCTCGACATCGACGTGAAGGATTTGCAGTTTGTGTTCGGGCGTGACGGCGACAACTGTGAAACACCCATTCCGACGCCTGAGGTGTCGACGACACCCGATATCCCGACGGTGGTGGTGGAGACGCGCACGCCGACGGCGACATCGACCGCCACAGTGACATCGACGCCTACCGTCACAGCGACGGCGCCGGCAAATGCGACATCGACGCCGAATGCGACATCGACGAAGGTGGCGACGGCCACGAAGACGCCCGCGGGAACGCGCACGCCTTCCGGCACGAGCACGCGGACATCGACCGCCGCCACTGGTACGCCGACGTTCGTCAGCACCGTGCTGGCCGGGACGCCATCGAACCGGACGCCGACGGTGGTCAGCACGGTGGTGCCGGGTCGCCCGAAGCCTCCTTCGGGGCTACCGCCGACGGGCCGAGGCCTGGTGCCCGGTGGCGGTTCGACGTGGCTGATCTCATTCGGGAGCCTCGCGGCGGGTGTGATCCTGGTCGTGGCGCTGCGGCAGACCGTGTTCCGGCGCGACGATGACGAGGGTGGGTACTAGTAGCGCTTTCCGAGCCTGTTTGACATCCGAGAAGCCGCCGAAGGGCGGCTTTCTCCGTGGGCCGAGGATGGCGTCTGTGAAATAGTGTTCTGAAATGGCTTGACAAGAGCGCACGTTTGTTCTATCGTACGGATGTTCGATTCAGGAGGAATCTCCCATGACATTCGCGCTCGCCATGACCCTCGTTGTGCTGTTCTCGAGCATCGTATTGCTCCACCAATACTGGTCCGGAGCCCTCGCCGAGGATGTTGGCGACGGTTCGGCCCCGCTGGATCTTCTGCCATCGACCCGCGATGACCGCCCGGCTCGCCAGGTTGACACTGCGGCGTAGCTGCGCGGTCGCCGTTTCACCGTTACACGCGGCGCCGGAGACGGCGCCGTAACCATCCCCCTCTTGTCGTCTCATGGACGGCCATCCCCTAAATGCCTGCCGGGGATGGCCGTTCGCCACGTCCGCGACGATCGGCGAACCAGGCGGTTGACACGCGGCGTGACGCCCTCAAGACTGCAACGGCGACCGGCGGATCTCCATCTCGCGACACGACAGGGCACGACCTAATGCGCATCCTCGCCATCGATATGGGCACCGGGACACAGGACATCCTGCTCTTCGACTCGAATGGGCCGGTGGAGAACTGCGTGAAGATGGTGATGCCATCGGCGACGCAGATCGCGGCATCGCGAATCCGGCGGGCGACGGCGGCGGGGCGTGGGGTTGTGCTGACGGGTGTGGTGCAGGGCGGCGGGCCGTGCGCGTGGGCGCTCGAGGACCACCTGCGCGCCGGGCTCGCCGCGTACGCGACGCCGGAGGCCGCTCAGACGTTCGACGACGATCTGGAGCAGGTCGAGCGCATGGGCGTCCGCGTCGTGTCGGAGGACGAGGCGCGAACTGTCGCGCGTGTTGATGCGATTGAGTTGCGGGATCTCGATCTGCGGGCGATCCGCGAGGCGCTGGCCGCCTTCGAGGTGCCGGTGTCGTTCGACGGACTGGCGATCGGCTGCCTGGATCACGGCGCATCGCCCCCGGGCTACTCGGATCGGCTGTTTCGCTTCGACCACCTGAAGCGCGTCGTCGGCGCGTCGAACGATCTGCGCGCGTTCGCGATGCTGCCGGATGAGATGCCGGAATACCTGACGCGGGCGCGGGCGATGGTGGCCTCGGCGCGGCGGGAGGAGCCGGAGACGCCGCTCGTGTTCCTCGATACGGGGCCGGCGGCAGCCCTGGGGGCGCTGCAGGATCCCCCGGTGGCGGAGGCGGATGGGCAGTTGGTGCTGAACCTGGGGAATATGCATGCGCTGGCCTTCCATCTGCAGGGCACGCGCATCGTCAGCCTGTACGAGCATCACACGGGCGAACTGACGCCGGAGCAGATCGAGGATTTCAGCGAACGGCTGCTGTCCGGCGCGCTCGCGCATGAGGACGTCTTCGATACGAAGGGGCACGGGGTGTTCTACGCAGCATCGGGGGGCGTTGCGTCGCCGGTCGGCATCGTTGCGGTGACGGGCCCGCAGCGGGGCAAGCTGCGTGGGAGCCGTCTGCGTCCGTACTTTGCGACGCCGCACGGCGACATGATGATCAGCGGCTGCTTCGGCCTCGTCGACGCGTTCGCCGCGAAGCACCCGCAGCACGCCGCGGAGATCGCGGCCGCGTTGGGGGCGTGAGGAGGTGAGGGGTTAACCGTAGAGCAGTTCGACCTCATTACCCGACTTGAGGAGTCGCACGATCTCGCCGATCACGCTCCTGTCTTCGCCGGACTGGGCAGGCAGGTTCGACAGGCGCGAAATCGCCTCGTCTGCTGAGTTCGCTGGAATGAAGCAGTATCGAATTGTGAAGTCTTCGGCGAGGTCGTCCAGCGCCTCAAGTAACTCGCGTGACACGTTGCGGCTCTCGGCCGTTGGATTCACTTGTAGGTAGTTCACGCGACCTCCTCATCAACTCGAACCAGCGAAAATCGGAAGCATCTCCTCGGCGATTGCACGTGCAGGCACGCCCATCGGGAACGCGGTGAGGACGACGTCCAGATCACGCTCGCCCGCCGTCACAGACCCGCGGTGGATGACCCGGCTTCGCTGTCTCATTGACCTCCACGTGTCGACCGAGCATGGATAGGCCAGACAGACGATCGTCCGCGGCTTAGACGAGAGGTTCCCGTACGCCAGCGCCTGAAGAAAGTCGTTTCGATGGCTCTCCCGGATTTCGTCTCGAGTCTCAGTCCAACCGTGTGCCTCGAGCTCCTCCAAGTGGGGTTTGTACTTCGTGTCGACAACCAGGCATACATCGGCGCGTTCGAGGATCAGGTCGGGGAGGAGGTAGCGTTGGCTTCCGACATATGCCGGATCCCAGTTGATCGGAGCAAGCGTTTGGCGGTTGCGGCCCGTCCTCAGTACCGCGCCCGTCAACGTCGCGAGCTGCGTGAGTACGGTCTCACCCCACGCCTCGAAGAATGCATCCATGGGCATGACCCACGGGAGCCCGCTGAGATTGCTCACGCCCGCCAGCCCGCGTTCGTTCGCTGTCCATTCGATTGCCTCGATCCCCGCGCCAAAGGCGGGGTTCGAGAGCGTTCGGCGTAACCAACGATCGAGGAAGACCGGGCTCGGTTCGCGAGGCGCGACGTCGCGCACCTCTTGGAGAAGCTCGCCTGCGATCGCCAGCAGGCCCATCACCACGGCGCCATGCACGCGCTGGGATTCCAACGCTGCGATCTGGAGCTCCAACGTGAAGCGGATCGCCGCGCGAAGGTCGCGGTCAGACTGCAGCTCCGGGTACTGGCATGGCACGTCTAGGAAGCGACCGCGCGCCATGCTATCCGTCGCGTAACGACGCCACTGGACAGCCCCTTTGGGCGCTGTCCGCATCGCGGACGTTATCTCGAATCGTCGTGAGCTCTGTTTCAAGAGCTCCCGCATCCGGAACAAGACGATCGTCGCGAGCACCCAACGAGGGATGTGGCGATCGGATCTTGGCAAGACCGGAAATGGGGCGATCTGCGGAATGACACGCCAGCCCATTTGGGTCAGCATCGAGCCGATTCCGATCCACTCGAATCGAGGTCGGATATTCATCGTCCACGCGGGCCGACCCGTGGTGGGAGAGATTAGCGGCAGCGCACCGATCGTGCTCGATGCCTGAAGTCTGAGAGACACGCTTGCGCCATCGAAATCGACGGTGGCGCGGACGCCACCTTGCGTGAATGCCTTCTGGTTGATGGCCACGAACTGTTGGGAGAGTCGGGCTGCAAGTCCATTCTCATCGCGGGTTTGAACACCTCGGGGCACAAGAAGCGACTTCGAGTTGATGTTTGTCGTGGTCGAGTCGATCAGATCGACTGCAGGCACGACCGTGCGTTGTCGAGGACGGTCGCGGGGCGTTTGGAGTGCCGTAAGACGAGCCACGTTAGAGGCTGTCGATGCGCTGTAGGTATGCGCGAATGGGCTCGGCAAAGCCTGAGACGTAGCCTTGGGCGAGGTATTCGCGGAGCAGCGGCGCGACGGTCACCTTCAGCGCACGTCGTGCTGCATCATCGTCCTTTACGAGGAAGTACGAGTGCCCCGGCATCAACGCGAAGGCGTCGTCGGTCGCGTACTCGGTGAAGATATCCACGAGTGCCTTGAACATCTCCTGCATCAAGTCGCCGCCGTGCTCGACGACGACGGCGAGTTGTGGCCACAGTGGCGCGAACGCGAATCGCCGCCGGACGGCGACATCCAGCACAGCCAGGCTTCGGTCAGCACTATTCATCGTCCCGACGATGTGAAGGTTGTCCGGCAGTGATAGTTCCCGACCGAACGGCGCTGGGAATTCGTGCATCAAGCCGATCGTGCGCTTGCGATCAGCTTTCGGCTCGAGCAGATAGATCGCCTCGCCGAGCACCTTCGCGAGGTCGGCGCGGTTGATCTCGTCGATATGGAGGAGATACGGATCGGTGGGCTCGGCCATGGCTGCTTCAGCGGCGCGCATGAGTACGCCGGGCGCGGCGGCGAATTGAAGTCCCACCCCGACGTCCGTCTTCACAGGCGCGAGGCCGCCGACGACATCTTCATAGGTCGTATTTGGGTGAAACTGCACGCTCATGCCACGCCCGCGGTAGCTGTCATGTAGGAGATCGAGTGCCATCTTTGTCTTCCCTGTCCCGGGAGGGCCTTCGATCACGACGTAGCGACGCTCGCTCAGCACGCGCTCGACATCGGGAAGTCCGAGGTCGGGCAGTAGGTGCTGTTGCCACTCGGCACGGAGCGCGGCTGCCTGCGTAGTCGCTCCGCCGAGGGTCGCGATACCCCGTTCCCAGAACGCGAGATCGAGCAGTGCTGTGAGCGCGTCGTTTGTGGCGCTCGGGTCTTCAGTGGGCGCGAAGATCGCGTAGAGCACCCTGCCGTAACGCTTGAACACAGCGTCGTACGCGGGGAATATGGTGGCGACGTCGCGAGGGATGTCTTCGTCTATCTGAACGATGTCTTGCTTGGCCCAAGCGACCTGCCGCCCGTGACCAAGCTTGTGGTTCAACCAGCGACAGATCGCTGCTACGCGACGCGCGTGCCCCGGTCGCGCGAGGATGTCTTCGTCCGGACTGAGGCCATTTGTGCCAACGACGAGGGAGATGAGGGCTCGCTGACCGGGTACCGGAAACAGCACGAAGGACATGCCGCCGTATGCACCACTCCCCGGATTGGCCGGGTGCAGATATGAGGCAAAGGTGACGCCGTCAGTACCCATATCTGGCGCACGCAGGCTGACCGCCTTCCGTCCATCAGAGTGGTAGCGGCCCGAACCGCCGAAGATGGAGTCGAACGCGACTTCGTTCGCCTTGTGCCAGTCGGTATCTGGAGCGAGGGGCTGGGTCAGCGCGAGAAGTTGAGCGAGTCCGCCCTGGTCGGCAGCCATCAGCGCCTCCCGCTTACCCGGCGCCGACGGTGGCGGCGAGGGGTGGGGTGAGCGTGGCGCGGGTGGCGTGGAGGTCGACGCGGGTTTCGGTGCGGGTGGTGAGCTCCATCGTTATCCGGTTGATGCCGGCGAGGACGGTGGAGTGGTCGCGGTTGCCCAGCAGGCGGCCGATTTCCGCAATGGTCTTGCGGCCTTCATCCTTCAGCAGGTACATGGCGAGATGACGGGCGTAGGCGACCTCGCGGTTGCGGCTGCGGCCTCGGAGGTCGCTGGCGGAGATGCCGGTGCGACGGGAGACGGCGGCGAGGATATCGTCGGCGTCGAGTGGCGCGGCTTCGGCCGAGCGGACGGCGGCGGCGAGAGGCGACAGTGCGCGCTCGATCACCTCGGGCGTGATGACGCCGCCCAGGAGCGGGCCGCCAAGCGGGCCGCCGACGAGCGGCACGTAGGCGATGACGCGATTGAGGAAGCCTTCGAGCTCGCGGACGGACGGGCAGCAGCGCTCGGCGATGGTGGCGAGCGCATCGTCGGGCAGGGCGATCGCGTGCTGGCGTGCCTTTGCGCGGAGGATTGCGAGGCGGGTGTCGTATGACGGCTTCTGCAGGTCGGCGACGAGGCCCCACTGCATCCGGGATCGCAGCGCCTCCATGAGGCCGCTCAGTTGCGCCGGCGGGCGGTCCGTGGTGAGTACGACCTGGTGGCCGCGGGCGTGTAGGTCGTTGAAGGTGTGGAAGAACTCCTCCTGGAACTTCTCCTTGCCCTCGAAGAACTGGACGTCATCGACGAGCAGGACGTCGCAGCCACGGTAGCGGGCGCGGAAGGCTTCGAGGCGGCCGCTGGCGAGCGCGTTCACGTAGTCGTTGCCGAAGCGCTCGGCCGGGGCGTAGATGACGGTCTGGCCAGCCTGGTAGGCGGCGTGCCCGATGGCGTTGAGGAGATGCGTCTTGCCGAGACCCGAGGTGCCGAAGATCAGCAGCGGGTTCGCGATGCCAGGCTGCTTCGGCACGTTGCGCGAGGCCTCGAACGCCACACGGTTCTCGTCGCCGATCACGAAGCTGTCGAAGGTCAGGGCCGGGTTGAGCGCGGGAGGGACGACAGATGGCTTTCGGGTCACTGCGGGTGCAGTGGCGGCCGCTGCCGTCCCGGGAGTTGACGGCACGAGTGCCGGGGTGTCCTCTGCGTGAGCGCGAATGACCTCGAAGAGGACCTCGATGGGGTGGCCGACGACGCGTGCGAGCGTCTTCGCGATGAGGGGCTTGAGGCGCGTTCCCAGCCATTCGGTGGCGAAGTCGGTGTGAGCGCCGATCACGAAGGAGCCCTCTTCGTGGCGAAGACCGATGGTGTCGCGGAGCCAGGTGTCGTAGTTGGCGCGGGTCACCAGCAGCTCAAGCTGACCGAGCGTCGCCTTCCAGGTCGCGGCAGCGGTTCTGGTGGTCATTGCCTGACCGCGGTATTGGACGTGTACGCGAACGATGAGTGCTCGCACGATGAAGTGGCGAACGGCAACAGAAAGCCCCCCGACGGATGTTCGGATTGAAAATGTCTGAAACAGGAAGGTCACGACAACTGAACATCCCGAGGAACGAAGTCCGTTCGCGAACCGACCTCACTACGGTTCGAGGTTCCCTCCCCGCCAGGAGAACGGAGCTTTTGCGCTTTGCGCCGACGCTCCGTGTGAGGTGATGGTATTCCTCGGGACAGGCCGAAGAATACCCCTGCAACGAGACCGCGATCAAGCCTTTTATGACGACTCGCCTGCCAATATTTTCCCCCTTTCCCCAGCAGCCTGAAACGCGCGCGTGATGATGTTTTCTTCGTGCGTGTCATCGCTGGTACGCTCGTTCGGTACGGAGCTCTGAGCATCGTCGGCATTGCGGGGCGACATTCGATTGAGTCAGCAGGCGTTAGTATCTCCATCCCGGCGATTGGTTGATGCGCTCCAGCGGCGGCGCATCTATCGCGATGTGTTCGAGATCGGACTCGTGGCGTTCGCGTTCCTCCTCTACTTCATCGTGCGCGGCCTTGTTGTCGATCGCGATGCGGAAGCGCTGGCGAACGCGCGCGACATCATCGATTTGGAGCGCGGGCTTGGTGTGTTCTGGGAGCCGCGCGTGCAGGACTGGGTGCTACGGCACGATCTTGTGATTCGGTTCTTCAACTTCGTTTATTTCTGGCTCGACTTCCCGCT
Source organism: Dehalococcoidia bacterium (assembly GCA_031430415.1). GTDB lineage: Bacteria > Chloroflexota > Dehalococcoidia > DSTF01 > JACRBR01 > JANPBN01. Next base: position 5,296 of record JANPBN010000497.1, on the reverse strand, counting down.
CATCGTGGGCTTCGGTCTGTGGATGTACTTCGCGCGGCGACACGAGTACACGGTCGCCCGCGACGCGCTGCTCCTATCGGGTGCGATCAGCCTGGTGGTCTACAACCTGTATCCCGTCATGCCGCCACGGCTGCTGCCTTCGGGGACGTTCGTGGGGACGATCGAGCGATTCAGTGACCTGAGCTACCAGGCGCAATCGATGCAGGCGTTCGTGAACCCCTACGCGGCCGTGCCGAGCCTGCACTTCGGGTGGGCGATGATCATCGGAGCGAGCATGGTCGTGACGCTGCGGCATCCGCTGCTGCGCGGATTCGGGATGGCGCTACCATGGCTTCAGTTGGCGGCGATCGTCGCGACGGCGAACCACTACATTCTCGATGCGCTGGCCGGTGTCGTCGTCTGTCTGATCGGGACGGCACTGGCACTTGGGATGCAGCGCTGGGTGTACCCCGCTGCGGGTCGGCGCTTCGCCGCCGTGCCTAAGGCGCCGTAGGGGAGCCTTCGGGCTGAAATCGGCGCATATCCCATCCCTCCAGACCTCCAACGAACAGAACATGGGAGCACGACCGGACGCGCCAGGGCGTCCGCCGTCTCCGCGCGCTGCGTGGTAGCAGGAGGCTGCCGTGGGCCGGTCTGTGTCGTCGGTACGTCGATCGGGCTCGCGTGTGCGGGTGGCAGCGCTTCGGAACGCCCGCCTTGCGGCGAGCGAGATGGGGGCGCGGCCGTTAGCGGGCGCCGCAGCTGCTGGCTTCTACGAAACACGCGGCAAGCGCATCTTCGACGTCGTTCTGGGATTGATCCTGCTTGTCCTGGTGTTGCCGGTCATGGCTGCGGTGGTGCTGGCGGTGGCGGCTACGTCACGTGGGCCGGTGCTCTATCGCTCGGAACGACTGGGACGCGATGGGCGCCGGTTCTCGATGTGGAAATTTCGCAGCATGGTCCGTGACGCCGATGCGGTGATGGAGCGCTGGGTTGAGACGCACCCGGAACTCGCATCCGGATACAAAACGAACTACAAGCTGAAGTCCGACCCACGGATCACGCCTCTCGGCCGGTTTCTGCGGCGATCGAGCCTCGACGAGTTACCACAGTTCTGGAACGTCGTGCGTGGTGACATGAGCCTGGTGGGCCCACGTCCGTATCTCCCGACGCTGCCACCGGACGCCGACCTCGCTTCGCTGATCTGCGGCGTGCGTCCGGCCATCACAGGCCCGTTCCAGGTGGGCGGGCGCAACACCATGGCCCCGACACGACGTATGGCGCTCGATGCCGAGTACGCGGCCTGCGTGACTTTCGCCGGAGACATTCGCTATCTCGCGCGGACGTTGCGCCCCTTGCTACGGCTGGATGGCGATTAGATGACACGCATTCTGCTCACCAGCCTCTATTACGCGCCCGACAGCACGGGCATCGGCCCGTACTCGACGCAGTTGGCGGAACACCTGGCCGCGACGGGCTACGACGTGACGGCCGTGACCGGGATGCCGCATTACCCGGCGTGGCGCGTCGACGCTGGATACCGACGACGGTTCGCCGTGACCGAGCGGCGCGGCGGCGTCGATGTGCGGCGGCGCTGGCACTTCGTGCCGCGGACGCACTCTGCCGTCACGCGCGCGCTCTACGAGGGAAGCTTCTTCGCCTCCGGGCTGAGCATGCTCCGGCTGGAACGCCCGCAGGCGATCCTTGCGGTAACGCCCGCCCTCGCAGGTGGCGCGTTGGCGCGCATCGCGGCCCAGCGCTTCAAGGTGCCGTTTGGGCTGATCGTTCAGGATCTGACGGGGGCGGCAGCGGCCCAGAGCGGGCTGCGAGGCGGTCGAACCGTCGCAGCGGCTGTTCGCGCGGCTGAGGGCTGGGCCGCACGTGGCGCAGCCGCGGTCGGCATCGTCGCCGAAGGCTTCAGGCCGTACTTGGAGGGACTTGGCGTCGATCCGGCGAGGATTCGGCGCGTGCGGAACTGGACCCAGACACCGCCAGCGGTGCGCGAACGCGATGCGGTGCGCGCGACGCTCGGATGGTCGCCGGATTCCGTCGTATGCCTGCATGCAGGCAACATGGGCGCGAAGCAGGGTCTGGAGCACGTCATCGAAGCTGCGCGCATCGCGGCGGCGGAGGAACCGCGGCTGCTGTTTGTGCTGATGGGCGACGGGGGGCAGCGACCTACGCTTGAGGGGCAGGCCGCGCGGGCCGGGCTGCCGAACGTGCGATTCCTGCCGCTGCAACCGGCCGCCGCGGTCGCCGACGTGCTGGGAGCGGCGGATGTATTGCTCGTGAACCAGCGCGCGAGTGTGCGCGACATGGCGCTGCCATCGAAGCTAACCTCGTACTTCGCGGCGGGGAGGCCGGTGGTGGCGGCGGTGGCTTCGGAGAGCGAAACGGCAGCGGAGACGGAATGGAGCGGAGGCGGCATCGTCTGCGCGCCGGACGATCCGCGAGCGCTGCTCGGCGCGATCGGCCGTATCGTCGCCGATGCGGGGCTTGGGGAGCATCTCGCGGCTTCGGCGCGGCGGCACGCGCGGGAGGTGCTATCGCGTGAGCCGGCGCTGCGGTCGTATGAACAACTGCTGGCGAGTGTCCTGGCGAGCGGAGACGGACGAGTGCATCTACCGGTATCGCTTCGCCCGGCGTCTACCGATGGCGAACGGGAGGAGCGATGGAGCGCCTGAGTCCTCTCGCGGGCAAGCGCGTCATGGTGACGGGCGGGGCCGGGTTCCTGGGCACGCATGTCGTGCGCCGTCTGCGGGCGCGAGGCGCCGATGTGTTCGTGCCTCGGAGCAGCCGGTACGACTTGCGTGAGGCCGCCGACATCGACCGGGCACTGGCGGACGGACGGCCGGAGTCGGTCGTTCACCTGGCGGCGGTCGTTGGAGGCATCGGCGCTAATCGCGCGAATCCTGGCCGTTTCTTCTACGACAACGCGATCATGGGTATCCAGCTAATGGAGAAGGCACGCCTGGCCGGTGTCGGCAAGTTCGTCGCGGTTGCGACGGTATGCGCCTACCCGAAGCACGCGCCGGTGCCGTTTCGCGAGGACGACCTCTGGAACGGCTACCCGGAGGAGACGAACGCGCCCTATGGACTCGCGAAGAAGATGCTTGTGGTGCAGGCGCAGGCGTATCGAGAGCAGTATGGGTTCAACGCGATTAGCTTGCTGCCGGTGAACCTATATGGGCCCGGCGACAATTTCGACCCGGAGAGCAGCCACGTCATCCCGGCGCTTGTTCGCAAGTTCGCGGAGGCGGCCGACAGTGGCGCGGCCGACGTCACGGCGTGGGGTACGGGCAGTGCTTCGCGGGAGTTCCTGTACGTCGAAGACGCCGCGGAGGGCATCGTCCTGGCTACGGAGCGTTACGACGGCGGGGAACCGGTGAACCTGGGTAGTGGCCGTGAGATCACGATTCGCGAGCTTGCCGGCACGATCGCGCGGCTGTGCGGCTTCCGGGGCGACATCCGTTGGGACGCATCTCAGCCGGACGGTCAGCCACGTCGAATGCTCGATGTGTCGCGGGCAAGTGAGCGCTTCGGCTTCGAAGCGAGCGTGGGATTTGAGGACGGTCTGCGGAGGACAATCGCGTGGCATAGCGCTGAGCGAGAGGCTTCGCGGAAACGCCGCGCTCGCCGGCCGTCGCGGCGTCTCTCTGTGCCGAAGGTCGACGAGGTCAACGTCGTCCCGGCGATGGCGTCGCTTCACGAGCGGGATGCGGCCTGATCGTTTATTCGGAAGTACCCCGATAGTGGCGATCCGCATCCGAACCCAAAATGCACCGCATGAGGCCGTGCTATCGGCGGCCGGAGGGGGACGCATGGATGCATCTCGATACTTGGCGGTCACGCGTCGGTGGGGCTGGTTGCTCGTGCTGGGCGCCGTGTTCTCGCTGGCGACATACGGCGTCGCGATGCGGCTCTTCCCGGACGACGAGGCGCCAGTTCGCTTCGAGGCGAGCGCGCTTGTGCTCGTCGCGGCCGACCAAGACGGTACATCAACCACAACCGACAACACCCAGTATGCGCTGACATCGACGTACGCGGAGATGATCGGCGGCCGTGCGGTGGCGGAGCGTCTCGCGGCGCTGTTCGGTACGCCCGAAGAAACCGCGGCGATTCGCGCCCAGATTTCGAGCGAGGTCATCCCTTCGACGCAGCTCGTGCGGGTCGTGGCTTCGGGCGCGCACCCGGAGGAGGCCACGACGCTAGCGCAGAGCGCGGCGAGTGCATTCATCGCAATGCACGACGAGCGCGGCATGCCGGGTTCGGTGTTCCTCTCGGACACCGAAGCGGCGGCGCTCGTTGCGCCGCCCAATGACTCGCTCATGCTGGACGTTCTGATCGTCCTCCTCGGCGGGTTCCTCGCGGCGGGGGCGATCGTCCTTGCGTTCGAGTGCCTGACGGACCGAATACGGGCGGGTGAGGACGCGGCTTCGGCTGTGGGCTTGTCCGTGTTGGGCACGATACCCAGGTGGAACGCCATGTCGCTCGCCCTGTCGACCGATGGGGATCGAGGAGAGGATGCCGAAGAGGCCTACCGCGACCTTCGGACATCGATCGCGCTTTCCACGCTCCACGATATCCCCTCGACGCTGCTGTTCACGGGGCCTGGTGTTGGCGCCGGCGCATCGACGACAGCGGCGAACTATGCCGCGGCACTGGCGCAGGCAGGGCGCTCGGTCGCGCTTGTCGATGCTGACATGCGTGTTCCGTCGCTCCACCGCATGTTCGGGTTGGAGGATGGGAACGGCCTTGCGCAGGCGCTGATGTCAGAGACCGACGTCGACTCGTTCATGCAAACCACCGGTATTGATGGCCTCGCGCTGCTATCAGCGGGCGGACCGCAGGCGAATGCGCCCGAACTGATTGCTTCTTCACGCTTCGGCGACGTGCTGGTCGCGCTCGAGGAGCGCTACGACGTGGTCATCATCGACGCGCCGCCGGCGCTCGTGGTGACCGATGCGACGCTCGTCGCGGCCCAATGCGACGCGACGATCATCGTCGTGCGCGCGGACGAGTCGACGCGGACGGAGGCGGCTGCGGCTGTTATGGCGATGCGTCGCGCAAGCCGGATGATGCTGGGTGTCGTGCTCAATGCCGAGCCTTCGGGTGCATTGGCCTTCCGGCGTGGGCTGCGGCCTCTGGTTCGGGGGCGCAAGCGCGCGTCAGCCATGCGCTGACCTTCGGCGAATCGGACGAGATCCGGATCTGGTGAAAGGCCGCAGGTGAGTCGCGCACAGTCCAGCCCAAGCTTGCCGTGGATGTTCCGCTTCGCGAAGGGTGCGCGCCGCGCGCTCGGCGACAGCGGAACACG
>JANPBN010000496.1:0-3049 GCA_031430415.1 Dehalococcoidia bacterium | reverse complement strand
CACGACGCGACGTGTCGCATCGCTGCACCAGGCCTTCGCCATGTGGACGTTCATGTCGGCGTCGGCTTCGTCCTGCTCGACCGACCACGCCGCCCGGTACATGATGAACCGCGCGCCATCGACGTCGGTCACCATGTCCGCCGCCTTGTGCTGGATCGCCTGGAACGAGCCGATCGGCCGCCCGAACTGGATGCGGTCCTTCGCGTATTGCACGCTGATCTCGAAGTCCATCTGCGCCAGACCGACGAGGTACGCACATTCGATCACTGTCGCCTTGCGCTGCACCTTCTTGAACGTCGCCCAGCCGCCGGGGATGATGCTGGCCGCGGGCACGCGAACGTTCTCGAACTTCACCTCCGACTGCTTGTCGGCGGCGATGGTCTTGAGCTGTGTTTGGGTGATGCCGCTGGTCTTCGCATCGACGATGACGAGCACGATGCCATCTTCGCCCTTGGTGCCGGGCTTGCGACCGACGACCGTGAAGTAGTCAGCGACGTTGGCATCGCGGATGAACAGCTTGGTGCCGTTCAGCACGACATCGCTGCCGTCCTCCTTTACTTCGAGCGTGATGCCCTCTGCATCGAACCGCGCCGAGGGCTCAGTGAAGGCGAGCGTCCAGATGGCCTCGCCGCTGGCGATCTTGGGCAGCGCGTAGGCCTTCTGCTGGTCCGTGCCACCCTCGAGCAGCGGCAGCGTGCCGCCGACGACCGTGGAGATGAAGGGTCCCGGCACGAGGGCGCGGCCGAACTCCTCGATCAGGACGACCAAGTCCAGGTAGCCAAAGCCGGCGCCGCCGTAGTTGTCCGGCACCAGCAAACCCTGCCAGCCCTGCTCGGCCATCTTCTTCCAGAGATCGGGGGAATAGCCCTTCTCATCCTCTTCCATCTCGCGAACGAGTGTCTCGGGGCACTCTTTCTCGAGGAAGTCGCGTGCGGCGTTCTTCAGCAGTTCTTGTTCTTCGGACAGTCCCAGGTCCATATCAGGCTCCCTTCGCTACTAGTCTCCAAGAGGACAGGCGCTCGTCCGCCTCTGCCTCCGGAGCACGCTGTTCCGGTGTCTTCTCGCGCCCGCCAATGCGAGCGATGCGATGCCGTATTGCCGTCTGTGCCACCTCTCTCGTCCCCGCGCACCCCTCCGCCGGGCGGCGCGACATGCTTCTCTCGTCAGGAATCCTTGTGCTCAATGCCCTCGGCCGCGTCCTGGTTCTGCAACGTCCGCGCCCAGAGCGGCCAGATCAGGAAGATCAAAGCGCAGATCGCCGCCGGCCAGACCGACCAAACGACAAAGTCCTTGAGCACGTCCGATTCCGTCCGCACGTGGCCGGCGAGGCACTCCTCTGCCAGCGCCTTAATGTCGCTCTGCTCGACATCCTTCTCGTCGATCCCCTTCTCTTCGGCGATGGTCTTGGCGAATTCGTCGCACTCGTTGTGCGTCGCGCCCAGCGGGAGCGAGTCCGTCATCGCCAGCACGCCGCCGACGCTCAACCCGATGCCGTAGATGGCGCCGGCGATCGCCAGGGCGATGAGTAGGCGCTTCATCGGCAAGCCTCGCGCGCCGGTCCAGCGTCCATCGTCGAACTTCCAGTCTCGTTCTGATCCAGCGCAGCTGCGGCCTTCAGCATCATTGGCGCGGAAGCCCGAGGCCACGCTGGGCGATGATGTTCCGTTGGATTTCTGATGTCCCTCCTGCAATCGCCGAGCCGACGGTCGTCACGTATGACTTGCTATAACGTCCTCGAAGTTTTGCGCGCGGGCCTTCGCCCCAAAGGCCGCCGTACAGGCCCATGATCCCGACTCCGACACGCGCCTGCTTCTGCACGTAGTCCGAGGTGAACACCTTGATGATCGAGGCCTCGTAATTCGGCACGAGGCCGCGCGACTGCATGCTGACGACGCGATACGACAGCAGCGTCGCCAACTCCACGTCCATCCACAGGTCGACGATGGCGTGCCGGACCTTCGGATTGTCCCACAGCAGCGTGCCGTTGCCCGCGTCGGCGTTTTGCGCGAATCGCGTCAGCTCCTCGAGCGAACGCCGCGCCTGGGATGTGCCGCCAATCGACGACCGCTCGAAGTCGAGCGTGGTGGTCGCGATGTACCAGCCCCGATTCAGCTCTCCGAGCAGTCCCGAGCGCGGCACCCGAACGTTCTCGAAGAATACTTCGTTGAATCCCTCGCCGTTCGCCATGTTGATGAGCGGCCGGACGCTGATCCCGGGCGTCTTCATGTCGAGCAGGAAGTAGCTGATGCCCCGATGTTTCGGGGCGTCCGGATCCGTTCGCGCGATGAGGAACATCCAGTCGGCATAGTGCGCCTGGCTCGTCCAGATCTTCTGGCCGTTGATGACGAAGTCGTCGCCGTCCTGCACGGCCCGGGTCTGCAACGACGCGAGATCTGAACCGGAGTTCGGCTCGCTGTATCCCTGGCACCAGATGACATCGCCATTCGTGATGCCGGGCAGATGCTGCGCCTTCTGCTCATCCGTGCCGTAGAGAATGATGGTCGGCCCCAGATACCCGACGGCCGCCGTGTTCACGATGGGCGCGCGGTGATAGCCCATCTCCTCGTTGAAGATGACCTGATCCCAGTGCGACATGTCGAGTCCGCCGTATTTCTCGGGCCATGCCGGGGCGATCCACTTGCGCGGCGCGAGCTTCTTGAGGAACTCGCGCCCGAACTCGTGCTGCTCGTCATCGATCGCGTTGTCCGCGCCCTGCCAATCCGCGGGCAGCGTCTCCTTTAGGAAGCCGCGCACTTCCTTGCGGAACAACTCTTGCTCTGAGGTGAACTTGAAGCGCATCGTTCGTTACTCCGCCTTTGCGACTTTGCGTTAGAGTCGATTCAACGCAAAGACGCAAAGACCGCAAAGTTGTTGGGTGTCAATCCCGCGGCAATCCGAGACCGCGCTGGGCGATGATGTTCCGCTGGATCTCCGACGTACCGCCCTCGATCGTGAACGCCGCCGAGCGGAGGAACGTGCCGAGCCAGCGTCCGCCCATCGGTGCGTGCTCGCCACGCAGCTGGCCGTAGAGGCCCAGGATGTGCACGGC
>JANPBN010000495.1:0-3831 GCA_031430415.1 Dehalococcoidia bacterium | reverse complement strand
TTCCCGCTCGACTGGATGGCGCTGCACGCATCGCCTGTGTATTACGGATTCGGTGTTCCGCGGGGGCATGGGGAACCAGTGGTACTGGTACCCGGGTTCCTCGGAAGTGACCGCTATCTGACCGAGATGCACCTGTGGCTGCGCCGTATCGGCTACCGCCCATACTTCTCGGGCATCGGCCGAAACGTCGACTGCCCCGAGCTGCTGACCCAGCGGCTCCTCGTGACGATCCAGCAGGCCCACGCCGAGACGCGGATGCCTGTGACGATCATTGGTCACAGCCTGGGCGGCATGCTGGCACGCGCGACAGCGCACCGTGCCCCATCGCTCGTGAAGCAGGTGATCACGATGGGGTCACCGTTCCGCAGCGTCCGGGCGCATCCACTCGTGCTGAGTGCCGCGAACTTCGTGCGATCGAACATCGTCCGTGAGCGCAAATCCCGCCGGGAAGTCACGGCGAGCTGCTTTACCCCGGAATGTCCATGCGGATTCGTGGCGACGCTCAAAGAAGACGCGCTGATGGTCGAGGCGAGTGGCATCGCGAGTCGTAACGGCAACGGCAATGGGCGCGCTGCCTACGCCGGGCCGCCGCAATTCCAGCGTACGGCGATCTTCTCGCGAATCGATGGCGTTGTCGACTGGCGTTCGTGCCTCGAGGACGACGAAGGCCTGAACCGCGAAGTGACGGCAACGCACATCGGCATGGCGTTCAACCCGGATGTGTACCGCACGGTGGCGAACCTGCTCGCAGGCGTATAGGCTCGAGAGGAACCGCGGCGTGGGCCGCACAGCGCGCAACGCATCCGCACCTGGTTCAGCCTCTCCAATTGGGAGAGGCTGTATTGTTGTTTCCGTCGCCTGATCCCGCACACAACGAAAACGGAGGTGCCATAAGTTGGCACCTCCGCTCTGCGGGGATTCGTGTTTGGTCGGGGTTTAGCTCGCGGACGCGGCAGCCGCGACATCCTCGGCGGCGTCCTGGCCGCGAGTGACGACACGGTTGACGCCGGTGCGCACGCGCTCTGCCGTGTTGCCGGCAACGTCGCGGGCGGCTTCGACGGCAGCCTCACCGGCGGCGCGCTGGGCCTTGACGACCTTCTCGATGGCGTCGCGGGTGTCCGTGCGTGAGTCGGAGAGTTCGTCGAACATCTGGCGGGCGAGCTCGAGAGCGCGACCCTGGGCCTTGGTGGTCGACTCCATGGCGGCGCGGTAGAAGCCGCCGACATCGGTCGGGTCCTCAGCAAACTTCTTGCCAAGCTCAACGGCCTCGCGCTGGCCGCGCTGGGCCTCGCTCAGGAGGGTCGAGGACATGCGGTATCCCCGCTCGTTGCCGGCCTTGATGGCCTCGATGATCGCGTCGTAGCTCTCGGTCAGGGCCTCGAAATACTTGTCCACTGCTGGGTTCGCCATGTCTTTGTTCCTCCTCGGATTGCTGTTCGGCCATTCTGGCCGGAAATTCCTGGTGCGGTGGGCTTGCGCCGCCGCGTCGATATGTGTAACTTACACATAGTTGCAAAGCGCTGTCAAGGGCAGGACGCGACAAAGTTTCACAATTCCGCCGTCACGCAGATGTCATAGCGCGGCGGCAGTAACACGGAAAGATCGTGGTAGCATGGTGAGAAGTAAGGATGGCGAGGGTTCAGGGGCTCCTTTTCGGCTTCATGGAGACCTCCTGACGACGTCGCTCCTGGCCTTCCTGCGGAACTGGAATGCCTACGGCTACCAGTTGACGCAGCAGCTCGCGGAGGCTGGATTGCCAGCGTTCGATTCGGGGACGGTGTACCGGACGCTTCGCCAACTGGAGAAGTCGGGCCTGGTCTCATCGTTCTGGGACACGTCGGACTCGGGTCCGGCGCGTCGGATGTATTCACTCACGAAGGCGGGCGAGATCTTCCTTTCGGGCTGGATCGACATCCTGGGCAAGTACCAGGCGGTGCTACACCGGACGTTGGAAGGGCTCGACCCGAACCGCAGCGATGACACCCAGGAGCCGCCGCGCGCGCTGCGCGGCTAAAGCGGACGGATACGGCCTTCGGCAAGGACGTCAAAGGAGCAAGAACGATGCCAGACGAGACACAGCAAAACCCCCTCGACCTAGGGCGGCAGTTCATTACGGACTCCGAACGCCAGTGGAACGGCTTCTTCAAGGATGTACTTGGCACCGACTCGTTCTCGAACTCGATGAACTCGTGGGTCGAGGCGTCGCTGACCGTGCAACGCATGGTCGCCGACCAACTCGAGCGCATGTACACGACCTTCAACATCCCGTCGCACTCCGACCTTGTGGCGCTCGGTGAGCGAATGAAGGGCATCGAAGACACGCTCGCGCGCCTCGAAGGCTCGATGGTCGCGCCGGCGCGCGCAGCGCGTTCAGCACCCGTGGTCGCGGCGCGGCCACGACCGCCGCGGACGAAGCGGCCGGCGGCCGCGAACGGAGCCTCGGCGAAGAAGTAGCGTTCGTTCGCCGCTCAGCCTTCCCTCACGGCTATTCATATTCGGCTACGCAAGTGGCATACTAAGCGCGTCCGGTATCTCCGGGCGCGCGATTCCCCGTCGCGTTTCTGTATGGAGGCGCACCATGACGACGCAAACCAGCGCAGGCGCGGACAATGTCGGCGATGTTGTCCGCCGGGAGATCGAGCGGACGATGCAGCGCTCGCAGCGTGGCATCGACGTACTACTGAACCGCGACGAGCCGGACGTGGGGATGACGCCCAAGGATGTCATCTACTCTCGCGGCACCCTCAGGCTCAACCATTATCACCCGATGAGCGATGAGGTGTACCGGATCCCGGTCGTGTTGGTGATGTCGCTGGTCAGCAAGCCGTACATCCTCGACCTGACACCGGGCTTTAGTCTTGTGGAGCATCTGCTGCGCAACGGCTTTGATGTGTTCATGATCGATTGGGGCGTACCGAGGCCCGAAGACACGCGGCTCAAACTCGAGGACTACGCGCAGGATCTTTTGCCGGCGTGCATCGAGAAGGTCCAGGAAGCGACGGGCGAAGATCAGGTCTCGGTCATCGGCTACTGTCTGGGTGGTGTGTTGTCCCTGCTCTATGGCGGCGTGACGGCGAACTCACCAATGGCGAACCTGGTGACGATCGCATCGCCGGTGGACTACGAAGGCATGGGTCTGTTCAAGCAGTGGACAGACAAGCGCTGGTTCGATGTTGACCGCGTCGTCGACCAACTCGGGAATATTCCGCCCGAACTGATGTACCGGTCGTTCGAGTTGCTGCGTCCGGCTGACCGCCTGGTGTCGTACGTGCGACTGTGGGACAACCTGTGGAACGACCAATACGTGAAGCAGTACCGCCTGATGAATAAGTGGACGAGCGACCAGATCCCGTTCCCGGGTGAATGCTTTCGCCAGACGACGAAGGAACTGATGTGGGGAAACAAGCTGATGAAGGGCGGACTCGAACTAGGCGGTGAGACCGTCGACTTGAAGCGGATTACGTGCCCAGTGCTAAATGCTTCGGCACAACACGATCACATCGCGCCGGTCGACGCGACGCGTCCGCTGGTGGACCTTACGGGCAGCGAGGACAAGGAGGACATCGTGCTGAAGGGCGGACATGTGAGCCTGGTGGCGGGCGGGAACGCCATCACGCGGCTGTGGCCAAAGGTGAACGAGTGGCTTTCGGTGCGGTCGATATGAGTGGCGCCCTCGACCTCCCACGAGACGCGCGGCTATCAGACGGCTCGGAGATCACGCTCCGCCTTCTGACGGCCGCAGACTTTGACTCTTTCCTGGCGTTCACGAGTTCGCTCGGCGATCACGATTTGCTCTTCCTTCGCACGGACATCACCGATCCGGTGGTCATC
>JANPBN010000494.1:0-3165 GCA_031430415.1 Dehalococcoidia bacterium | reverse complement strand
CACGGGCCCTCCGTGCCGAAGGAGGTCGCACGCACGACGACCAGGCCCGGCTTCGCCGCGATCAGCGACTGTACATCGATGCCCGCCGAGGCGAGCATGCCGCAGTCGAGCACGATGTCCGCCCACGCGGCCAGAGCCTCGAGTTGCGCCCGTCCTTCAACGCCCGCAGGGTCGACCGTGACGAAGCGCCGGTTCGAGGCGAAAAACGCGTAGTACAGGGACGATTCCGCGCTCGGCGCGCCAGCGACGTGCGGCCCACGGCGTCGCAGCGGATCACCGCCGGGCGCCTCGACGCGGACCACATCGGCCCCGAGGTCGGCCAGCAGCTTCGCGCCGTAGATGCCCCGCTCGTCCGTGAGATCAAGTATGCGGACGCCTGAGAGTGCGCCGGGCGGGTCTGGCATGGGATTCAATCTCGCGGATTTGGGACGAAAAGGCGGCACGGCCTCGTGGACCGCGCCGCCGTTCGAGTGCATATGGAGCGGAAGACGAGATTCGAACTCGCGACCCCCTCCTTGGCAAGGAGGTGCTCTACCGCTGAGCTACTTCCGCGGAACCCAGCGATTATACCCGAGGGTCTTCCCCTACGACAACGAATCGGCGATTTCGCGGAGTTCGACCCCTCCCGCGAGCACTTCTGGCCCGTTGGGGCTACAAACGGCCCGTCCGACGGCCGATGCTTACGTTGGGTCGATGGGAGAGGCTTTCCCGCCTCAGCATCCGTAAGCGATGTCCACCATTCGGAGGGCCGCATGGCCAAGCTCAAGGATTACTACACCGTCCTCGGCGTGCCGCCGCGTTGCCACGCGCGCATCATCGAAGAGACGTACTGGGAGCGCGCGCACGAGCTGCACGGCGTACCCACGCGAAAGGCACAGCAGCGCCTGGGCGCGCTCAACGAGGCCTATGAGACACTCGGCTCGCCCCACAAGCGCGTCGTGTACGATCGCCGTTATGTAGAATCCCAGGAAGCCGAACACGCAGCCACGAACGGCGGCGGCTTCCTCCAGTCGCTCGTCGCCATGCTCGGCAAGCCCTTCCGCCCCGACTAACGCACGCCCCAGACGCGAAGAGAGAGCCTTTCGGCTCTCCCTGTCATGTCAGTGCTCGCTCCGAGCGGCCTGCTTCCGGATCACCCTTGCGCGATCTGGTAGCTCTTGCCTTCGGTCTTGATCGCCGGTGCGACGACCATCTCGGTCTTCTGAAAGTCGCGGATCGTGCGCGCACCGCAGGTGCCCATCGCCGTCCGCAGCGCTCCGACCAGGTTCTCGCGTCCGTCCGTGCGCGATGTCGGGCCGAACATCGTCTGCTGCAGCGTCGTGTCGATCGAAACCTTCACGCGCGTCCCGCGGGGCAGTTCGCCGTGCGGGGTCGCCATGCCCCAGTGGTGGCCGCGACCTGGCGCTTCTTCTGTGGCGGCCAGGATGGAGCCGAGCATCACCGCGTCCGCACCGGCGACGAACGCCTTGCACATCGCGCCGCCATTCGAGATACCGCCGTCGGTGATGATGGGCACGTAGCGGCCGCTCTCGCGGTAGTACGTGTCGCGCGCGGCTGCCGCGTCGATCGTGGCCGTAACCTGCGGCACCCCGATGCCAAGAACCTCGCGGCTCGTGCAGGCCGCACCCGGACCAACGCCGATCAGCACCGCGGCGATGCCGGTCTCCATCAGTTCCTTCGTCGCCGAGAACGTCACCGTGTTGCCGACGATCACGGGCGTATCGCCCATGTTCCGCACGAGTTCATCGAAGATGAGCCCCTTCTCCGAACTGGATACGTGGCGGGCGCTGGTGACAGTCGCCTGGACCACAAAAGCATCAACGCCCGCCTCACGGGCGAGCGCTGCAAACTTCTTCGTATTCATGGGCGTGGCGGATACCGCCGCGATTCCGCCTCCGGCCTTGATTTGCCGGACGCGCTCGCCGATCAAGTGCTGCTTGATCGGCGCCGAGTAGACCTTCTGCATCAGCGCCGTGACCTCGCCTTTGGGCGCAGCAGCGATCTCTTCGAGGATCGGCGCCGGGTCGTCGTAGCGCGTCTGGACGCCCTCGAGATTCAGGACGGCGAGTCCGCCCAGCTTCGAGAACGCGATGCACATGTTGACATCGGTCACGCCATCCATCGCCGCAGCGACGAAGGGGAGCGCAAAATCGTGACGGCCGAGTTTGAGGGAGAGTTCTACGAGGGAGGGGTTGATCGTGTGGTGCCCGCCGGGCACGATCGCCACGTCGTCGAATCCGTAGGCGCGCCGCATTTCCTTGAACTGTGGCTGAGACATGGTGTTCGGGTACCTCCAACTATGCCGCCGGGCCTGCCCGCCTTATGGCTTCGCTGCTTGGTCCCCGTCCTCACCCCGCGGCCTGCGGGTGTGCAGGATCGAGGCCGGCGGAGGCGTTCCTACCGGTTAACTACCGCATGATCCAAATCTGTCCTGTTAGCGCTTTGGACGCCCCAAGTGAGCGTCGGGGGTACTATTGATGGAGTGTAACGCGCACCCCCGCGAGACGTCAAGAGTTTTCGGCGGAATTCCATGAAGCGTACAAGCACTATCACAATTCCGGGAGCGCGTTGAGTACCCTCTTTCTTGTCGCCACACCGATCGGTAACCTCGAAGACATGACGCTCCGGGCGATTCGCGTTCTGCGCGAGGCGTCGCTCGTTGCCGCTGAGGATACCCGCAGCGCACGGCTGCTCCTGACGCACTTCGAGATCAAGGGCGCGCGCGTGACGAGCTACACCGACCACAACAAGGCCGCGAAGACACCGGCCATTCTCACCGCCCTGGCGAGCGGCGATGTCGCCGTGGTCAGCGACGCAGGTATGCCCGGCATCAGCGACCCCGGCCACGACCTCGTGCTCGCCGCGCTCGATGCAGGGCACCACGTCGTGCCGATACCTGGCGCCTCGGCGGTCGTGTCCGCCGTGGCGGCAAGCGGCCTCCCCTCACGCAGGTTCATCTTCCTGGGCTTCTTGCCCCGGCAGTCCGGACCGCGTCGGCGCGCGCTCGCCGAAGCGGCTCGTGGCGGCGAGACGCTGGTCGTCTACGAATCGCCGCATCGAGTCGTCGCGACGCTGCGCGACGTGCTGGCCGAACTGGGCGAGCGACGCGTCGCCGTCTGCCGCGAACTGACGAAGCGCTACGAGGAGATCTGGCGCGGCTCCGTG
>JANPBN010000493.1:0-2471 GCA_031430415.1 Dehalococcoidia bacterium | reverse complement strand
CGAGACGGAGGCGGACAGCACCCGCTGCAACCCGAACAAACTGACCGACTTCGCCTACGACAACGACATGTCGCTGATGCTGTGGCGCACGATCCGCTTCGAGCAAGACTACGAGGTCACCTACACCGCGTCGATCGCTGGGCGACGCACCGACCGCCCGCTGACGCTGCGTGTGCGCCGCCAGGAGCGCGTCCAGACGCCCGCCGGCGAGTTCGACGCATGGCTCGTCGGCATCGAGGGCGAGGGCGAGACGCAGTCGGCGTGGTTCTCAACCGACCCCAGCCACAAGCTGCTCGTCTACGACAACGACCGCGAGATCTTCCTCTACACGGGAGAGACCGATGCGCCTGCCGTGGCAGATCCGCCGAACGTCACGGCCGATCTCTGCGGCGCGGAGTAGCGCTCGCCGCGACCGTTAGCCGAGCCGTACCGCTAGGCACGTCGTCGTGCGCTGCACGCCCTCGACGCGCTGGATGCCGTCCGTGATCGCGTTCCCGAGCTTGTCGAGGTCGTCCGCCTCGAGCTGCACGATGACATCGAACGGCCCCGTCACCGTATCGACAGCGACGACGACCGCATCCTTGTGCTTCGCCGCCTTGATCGACTCTCCGACCGCCTTCGCCTTGCCCACTTCCGCTTCGATGAGCACATAGCCCCGTACTGACATGTCGCCTGTCCCTTCCCCGTCGCGTCGTCGACAGATGCGTCCCGCCGTGGCGAGATCATAGCGCCAGCGCCGGATCCGGCAAAGCAAGAAGCCCAGCCGATATCGGCCGGGCTTCTCTCATGTGTGCGATGTGTGCGCCGCGCTTACGTCAGCGCTGGCTCGGGGGACTTCTTCTCCATCACGACTTCGCCGTTCTGGACATCGATCGTCACGGTGTCGCCGAGGCCGAAGCGCTCCTGGAGCAGCGCCTCCGAGAGGCGATCCTCCAGTTCGTTCTGGATGACGCGGCGCAGCGGCCGCGCGCCAAACACCTGGTCGTAGCCCTTCTCGCCGAGCCAGTCCTTCGCCTCGACCGTCAGCTCCAGCGTGACGCCCTTGAGCATCAGCTGCTTCTCGAGCGCGACCAGCTCCAGGTCGACGATCCGGCGGATGTCCTCGCGGGCGAGCGTGTGGAACACGACCTGGCTGTCGATGCGGTTCAGGAACTCCGGCCGGAAGACGCGCTTCAGGTCCTCGGTCACCTTCTCCTTCATCTTCGTGTACTGGCCTTCGCGCGTCTTCACTTCATCCTTCGCGACGTTGAAGCCGAGCGCCGACTCGCGGCGAATCAGGTCCGAGCCGACGTTGCTCGTCATGATGATGATCGTGTTGCGGAAGTCCACCTTGCGGCCCTTCGCGTCGGTCAGGTGGCCGTCGTCGAAGATCTGCAGCAGCAGGTTGAAGACATCCGGGTGCGCCTTCTCGATCTCGTCGAGCAGGATCAGGCAGTACGACTTCCGCCGCACCGTGTCCGTCAGCTGCCCGCCGTCTTCGTAGCCTATGTATCCGGGAGGCGCTCCGACGAGCCGCGAGACGTTGTGCTTCTCCATGAACTCGCTCATGTCGAGCTTGATCATGGCGTCGTCGCTGCCAAACATGAACTCCGCCAGCACGCGCGGCAGGTACGTCTTGCCGACACCGGTCGGCCCGAGGAACATGAAGACCCCGATCGGGCGCTTCGGATCCTTCAGGCCGGCACGTGAGCGGCGCACCGACTTCGCGATCGCCGTGATCGCCTCGTCCTGGCCGATGACGCGGCTGTGCAGCACTTCTTCCATCTGGAGCAGCCGCTGCGACTCCTCGCTGGCGATGCGCGCGACGGGGATGCCCGTCCACATGCTCACGACTTCGGCGATGTCGTCCTCGGAGACAATCGGCTTCTCGCCCTCGCGCTGCACTTCGAGCCCCTCTTCGAGTTGCTCGATTTTCTCCTGCAGCTTCACCTCGCGGTCGCGAAGCTCGGCCGCGTACTCGTACTGCTGCGACGAGATCGCGGCGTCCTTCTCCTTACGGAGCGACTCCAGCCCGCGCGTCGCTTCCTTCAGCGAAGGTGGCGTCGCCGAGCGGCGGATCCGCACGCGGCTCGACGCCTCGTCGATCAGGTCAATCGCCTTGTCCGGCAGGAAGCGGTCGGAGACGTAGCGCGAAGCGAGCTCCGCCGCGGCGACGAGCGCCTCGTCGGCGATGATCAGCTTGTGGTGCTCTTCGTATCGCTCCTTGATGCCCTTGAGGATCTCGATCGTCTCCTCGACGCTCGGCTCCTCGACGACGATCGGCTGGAAGCGGCGCTCAAGCGCGGCGTCGCGCTCGATGTGCTTGCGGTACTCGTCGAGCGTCGTCGCGCCGACGCACTGCAGTTCCCCGCGCGCCAGCGACGGCTTGAGGATGTTTGCCGCATCGACTGCGCCCTCGGCCGCGCCCGCGCCGACGAGCATGTGCAGCTCATCCACGAACAGCACGCAGTTGCCGCTCGACTTGATCTCTT
>JANPBN010000492.1:0-6825 GCA_031430415.1 Dehalococcoidia bacterium | reverse complement strand
GCTCTCGGTCCAGGTGTCGCCGACGTCGAAGAACGCGGCGGTGGGCGCTGCGTTCTCGCGGTTGTACGTCAGCCCGTTGCCGGTGATCTCGATGAACGGCAGCACCTGCAGGATCGGCGAGTCCTGGATGATGGTCTCGATCACGCCCTGCAAGATGATGTCGTTCGACAGCTTGGCGGCCTCGGTCAGCGTCAGTGCCATGTGTTACCTCCGTTGTTCGCGTGTTTTTGCTTCGGTGTCACTCGCCGCGCTGGCTGAGGCCGTAGGCGATCTTCTGGCGCGGCGTGAGCGAGCTGAGATCGGGCGCGCCGCGTACGGGCGCTCCCGCGGGCACGCGCGCCGACTGCGCCTGGTCCGTCATGTGCGCGCGGACGCTTGCGGCGACGGCACGCGCCGCCGTGATCGATGCGTCGATCTCGTCGACGGTGTCGCCCTCGACGAGATCCGGTGGCAGGCCGGGTTCGAGGCGGAGCATCAGTTCTCGGTAGCGGGCGGCGCTGTCGCGCGAGCGGGCCGTCGCTTCGTCCGCCTGGGTTCGTAGTGCCTCGGTCTCTGCGGACGACGCAGCATGCGTCAGTTGCAGTTCTTCGCGCAGGGCTTCTGCATCGATCGCCGCCTGCTGCGCCTGGGCTGAGGCGATCGCTGTTTCGTGCTCGAGTCGTTCGATGTCCGCCTGCGCGGCGTTGAGCCGATCGAGCAGCGCGGCCGTCTCGTCGGAGTCGTCATGATCGGGATCGCGGCCTTCCGGCATCTGCACCACCTCCTGTTCCCCTGCCTCGGACTGCCTGGTGACGGGCATTGTAGTACATATGTTCTGGCGCACGGAGGTGCGGTGTCACCCCGGGTCAGTCGGCGGCACTTGTAGCGGGTTCGGCGGGCGAGATGGAGGCCGCATGGAATGCTTCTCGCGCGTGCTGGGCGGGCACACTACGCTTGGGTCGCAATCAATCGGGGGACGAACTCGGGAGGGCAGAGGCATGAACAAGCCGAAGTACTGGGGGGTTGTGACGCCGCTGCCGGGGGCGTTCCTGACGGCGCAGGCGCAGCAGCAGGAGGCGATGGGCCTGGAGGGGCTGTTCGCGCCGCAGGTGTACGGGCCGCCCTTCGTGCCGCTGGCGGCGGCCGCGATGGTGACGGAGCGCGTGCGGCTGGCGACGGGCGTCGCGCTGGCGTGTGCGCGCAGTCCGGTCGAGACGGCAACGGCGGCGATGGACCTCGACCGGATCAGCAACGGCCGCTTCACGCTTGGTCTCGGCACGAGCGTGAAGGCGTGGAGCGAGGGCTTCTTCGGCATGGAGTACGGGAAGCCGCTCGACCACATGCGCGAGGTGGTCGAGATCGTGCGCCTGGTGATCACGGAGGCGCATACCGGCGCGCTGACGCAGTACCACGGCCGCTACCACAAGCTCGACTTCAGCGAGTTCAACCCGCTCGGCGCGCCACTGCGCACCGACATCCCGATCTGGATCGCGGCGCTGCGCACGCCGCTCGTGCGTCTCGCTGCGGAGATCGCCGACGGTGTGATCGGGCATCCGATCTGGTCGATCGAGTGGGCGACGACGAAGGTGATGGACGACGTAAAGGCGGGGCTGGCGAAGGCATCGAAGCATCGCTCCGACATCGAGTTCAACATGTGGCTCTTCGTCGCGCCGAACGCCGACCGCAAGCAGGCGATCGAGGACGCGCGCGCGACCGTGGCGTTTTACGGCGGCGTCGAGCAGTACGAGGACTACTTTGCGGCGCATGGCTTTCGTGCTGAGGCGAAGGCGCTGCAGGCGGGCGTGAAGCGCGGCGACTACCTTTCGGTGAAGCATCTCGTGACGGACGAGATGGCGCAGACGTTCGTCGTCTGCGGCACGCCGGATGAAGTGCGAGAGCGCGTCGCGGCGATCTGGGACTCAGCGGACAGCGCAACGCTCGTGCCGCCCTCGTACGGCCTGGAGCCGGGTGCGCTCCTGCAGTACGGCGCAAAGATCGCGGAGTTGTTTTATTAGCATTCGGTTGCGTGCGTACGAGGGCCGCTGGTGGGCGACCGGCGTTTGTAGGGCGGGCACTCTTGCCCGCCTCGGGGCGTCGTAGCGCAACCCAAGAGGTTGCGTCGCCGTCGTTGATCCTCGAACATCCGAACATGCCTGCGATGCAACCTGATGACCGCCCACTTGCCGGACGCTCCCGTGGCGACTATGTCCGGCACCTTCCTCATCTGCAACGTCCCGATCGCATCTACTTCGTCACGTTTGTGACGCAAGGCCGGATTCTACTGCCCGACATCGCACGCGACTTGGCTCTTGAACACTGTCTGCATGATCACGGTGTGCGCATCCACCTCATCGCTGCCGTGGTCATGCCTGATCACGTGCATCTCCTACTTGCTCCGCTGCGCGATCCAGAAGGCAATGTTTACGTATTGTCGGAGATCATGCGTGGCATCAAGGGTGCGTCGGCGCGGCACATCAATGTGGTTCTTGGGCGCACTGGCAAGCTCTGGCAGCAAGAGTCATTCGATCGAATGCTGCGGCGCGACGAGGGTGTACGCGCGAAGGCTGAGTACATCTGCGCGAATCCTGAACGCGCGGGGTTGGCGTTGCCTTACCGATGGTTGTGGCGCGACTGGGTTGAGGGCGCGTAAGGCTCCCTTCGGTCGCGAGGCGGGCAAGAGTGCCCGCCCTACAATGCTGGTCGGGAGGCGGGCAAGAGTGCCCTACCACGGGGCTACGCCGTCGCGGCGCGATCGAAGTGCCAGATCCAGCCGATCTCGCGGGCGCTGAGGCGGGCGGCGACGCGGCGGGATGCGGTGTTTTCGGCGGATGTGCTGTAGAAGATGTGCCGCAGACGCGGCCGGAGGAGCGGCGCCCAGGCCGCGGTGACAGCGGCGGCGTGGCGCTGCCCACGGAAGTCGGGGTGCGTCCAGACGCCGGCTTCGGCGGCAACGGCGGTGAGGCGTGCGCAGTGGCAGATCGAAACGACGGCGTCATCGATCACGGCCATCGCCCATGGGCCGAGACGCCCGTCGATGAGGCTCGCCCACTCGTCCGGCTGCCAGCGCGCCTCGCCGGGTGTTCGCAGGCTTTTCCGGATCGCCGGAGTCGCGTCTGATGTGACGATGTCGGCGCCGGAGTCGAACGCGACATCGTCGGGAAGGAGGAATCCAAGGCCCACCCCTACGACGAATGCGCCGGGGATGGTGTCGAGGAGTTCCTGGCATCGCAGGCGCGCCGCATCAGGAAATGATCGGTCGGGCGATGGCGGCATCTTCGCGGCGAACGCGCTCAGGCTGGCAGCGGCGTCGTCCGCCACGTCGAAGCGTGACGCCGAGATCCATTCGTCGCCGGCCGTTCCGATGACGAACGTTGGCGCTGAACGTGACGGGTCACCGCGCACATGAAGAAGACGGCCGCGGGCGTCAATGGCCCACAGCGTGTCAAGTTCGATCCGGAGTAACTCGGTGTCGGTGTGCATCGTGGACAGCGTACCTTGCTGCGATCCAGTCGGCGGTAAGATGGAGCGCGACAAACCAGAACAAGACCGGAACACCTATGACGATGTATCGCTTCGATGGCACGGCGCTGACGGCGCTCGAGTCGCCCGGGTCGCGGCCGCTGCGATGGGTGGCGTGGCGCCCCGGCGGTGGCGAGGCGCTGCTCGTCGGTAATCGCGGCGAGGCGTACCGCTATCAAGGCGGTGCGTTCGCGCGCGTCGACACGGGGAGCGCGCACAATCTCCGCGGCGTCGCGTGGTCGCCGGATGGCGGGACGGCGCTGCTTGCCGGCAATCGTGGTGCGGTGCTGCTGCTGGACGCGGCGGGCGTCCGCGAACTGGCGTCGCCGTCGGTGGAAAATCTCCGGCGTGTCGCCTGGGCGCCGGACGGTGCCAGCGCGCTGATCATCGGCAACGCTGGGGTCGTGCTGCGGTACGACGCATCGACCGGCGCGTTGCAGGCGCTGCCGGGGGATCGCGCGCACACGCTGCGGTCGATCGCCTGGCGGCCCGATGGTGCGTACGCGCTGATCGGCGGCTACGCGAGCCGCTTTGCGGGGTATCCGCGGCCGCACGTCCTGTATCGATGCGACGGACGCTACACGCAGGCGCTCCTCGCCACTGACGACGAGGACGACGCCGTTGCGATCGACTGGCGTCCCGGCCCGTCGCCGGCGGAGGCGTTGGTGCTCGTGGTGTCGTACGACGGCGATGTCGCGCGCAACAAGATCGTGACCTACGACGGATCGCATGTCCGAAGCGTTGCCGTCGGTGGCTCGCAGGCGGCGCTGCTCGGCGCGGCGTGGCGGCCTGATGGCGTGTACGCGCTGCTCTGCGGCGAACGCGGCGCGTTGATGCGATGGGACGGAGGCGAAATGACGCCGATCGGCACGTCGACGCGGGACAATCTCATCGGGCCGTTCTGGCATCCGGATGGCAGCTATGCGTTGCTGCTGAAGGGGCCGGACGAGAAGGTGTACACCGCGTAGTTGGGTGGCTGGTGACTGGTGATTGGTGACTGACCGTTGCCTGGTCCCGCGGAGCGGGATCTTCGCGTTTGCTTCGATGATTGGTGACTGGTCGCGCGAGCGTGCTTAGGGAAACGCGGCGGCGAGCTCCTCGGCGGCGGCGCGCGGGTCTGGGGCGGCGCAGATGGCGCTGATGACGGCGGCGGCGTCGGCTCCGGCCGCGACGACTGCGGCGATGTTCGATGCGTTGATGCCGCCGATCGCGACGACGGGGATGCGCACGGCGGCTTTCACCTCCGTGATCCGTGCCGTGTCGGCGGGACGCGTGATGTCCTTCGTCGACGTGGGGAAGATCGCGCCGACGGCGACATAGTCCGCGCCGGCCGCTTCCGCTGCTCGTGCCTCGGGGGCGTTGTTGGTGGAGACGCCGATGAGGAGCGCCGGAGCGAAGGTGCGTACGGTCGCCAGGGGCAGGTCGGTTTGGCCGAGATGCACGCCGTCGGCGCCGGCGGCGAGCGCGAGATCGGCGTGGTCGTTGACGATCAGCAGCGCTCCGCCGTCGCGGCACGCTTCCGCGAGCGCGCGTACCTGCGGCAGTTGGATGCCCTTGTCCCGGAGCTTGTCGCGCCACTGGACGACACGTGCGCCGCCGGCGATCGCTTCGCGCGCGATGGCGACTGGATCGCGTCCGGCGCATGCAGCCGGGTCGATGATGGCGTAGAGCCCGCGTATCCGTCGTTCGTCCAATGTCACCCTCGTGGTTGCTTCGCATTGCGGGTCAGCGCGCTCGCGGCTGCATCGTCGATGATCCATGTGACGTCGTCGTGCACCTGTAGCCACGACGCGGGGATGTCGGCGGTCTGCGGCCCTTCGATCGCGGCGGCGACGACCGTGGCTTTGTGCGCGCCGTGGGCGAGCACGAGGATCTTGCGTGCCTCCAGGATGTCCGCCATGCCCAGCGTCATGCCGCGATGGGGGACGCGGCCAAGCGATCCGAAGGTCGCCGCGTGCGCCGCGCGCGAGACCGCCTTGAGATTCACGACGCGGGCAGGCGCATCGACGGGCGATCCGGGTTCGTTGAAGGCGACGTGGCCGTTGCGGCCGATGCCGAGGACGCAGAGATCGAGGCCACCGGCGCGGCGGAGCGCATCGGCAAAGGCGCGGATGTGCTCGGTTGGACCGGCGGCGCCGGGGTTGGGGACGTGCAGCGCGCCGAGGTTGAGACGCAGGTGCTCGCGATAGAAGACGGTGTTCGTGCCGGGCGTCGTGCGCGTCGCGTCGGCGAACTCATCGATCGCCCATGCGGTGGCGCGCGCGAAGGAGATCTCTCCAGCATCCTGCCGCAGCTGTAGTTCGCGATAGGTGAGGATGGGCGTGTGGCCGGTTGGGAGGCCGAGCGCGGCATCGGGCTTCTGGCGTACGGCTTCGCAGATCGCGTCGGCAGCGCGTGAGGCGAGGGTGGCGTCGTCCGGCACGATCTCGATGCGCATCGGCGGCATCGTAGCATCCGGCGGTGCGTTGACCGTATGGCTCGTTGCGACGATGATGCGCGGGCATCGATGCCGGGGCATCGAGCATGATGTCGGCGCGAAGGAGATGGAAATGGCAACACGGCTCGGATTGCAGATCGGCTTCGGCGGCGGCCCGGCGGAGCGCGAGGACATCATCAAGCGCGTGCAGATCGCCGAGGATCTTGGCGTCGAGTCGGTGTGGGTGCCGGAGGCGTGGGGCCGCGATGCGTTCAGCATGCTGACCCATCTCGCCGTGACGACGAAGAAGATCGGCCTCGGTACAGCGATCGTCAACGTATTCAGCCGCACGCCAGCGGTCCTGGCGATGACGTTTGCGACGCTCGACGAGCTATCGGGCGGCCGCGCGCTCGCCGGGCTGGGGAGTTCGGGGAAGAACGTCGTCGAGCACTGGCATGGTGTGGCGTTCGAGAAGCCGGCGACCCGTCTGCGCGAGTACATCGAGATCATGAACATGATCGGCAAGCAGGAGAAGCTGAACTACGACGGCAAGGTGTTCAAGCTGGCGCGGGGCTTCACGATGCAGTTTCCGCCGGTGCGGCCTCACATCCCGACGTTCATCGCTTCGATTACGCCAAAGAGCATGGTGCAGACCGGTGAGGTCGCCGACGGCTGGATCCCGATCTACTGGCCGAAGGACAAGATTGGCGATGGTGTCGCGACGCTGATGGAGGGCGCATCGAAGGCAGGCAAGTCACGGGCCGACCTGACGGTGGCGCCGGCGATTGTGATGCAGATCACGGACGCGAGCGACGAGGCATCGATCCGGTTGCAGGCGCGCGGGCCGATCGCGTTCTACGTAGGCAGGATGGGCACGTACTACGACGAGATGCTGGAGCGGCACGGTTTCG
>JANPBN010000491.1:0-3261 GCA_031430415.1 Dehalococcoidia bacterium | reverse complement strand
GACCTCCTAAACGCAAAGACGCAAAGGTCGCGAGGGTCTTGTGCGCCCCTCAAACGTGGCGTCCTTTGCGCCTTTGCGTTGAAAGCGAAGGCAGGCCGTTGCGCATGTACCGAAGACAGGGCAAGCTGTCCGCATGGATGTCGAAGCGCTGAAGCGCGAGGCGGTGGCAGCGATCGACGCGGAGGCAGAGCGCCTGATCGCCCTCAGCCTGCGCATCCACGCCCATCCGGAGCTGGCGTTCCAGGAGACGCAGGCGGCGGCATGGCTGACGGCGTACCTCGCGGAGGGGCGGTTCGAGGTGACGGCGGGGATCGCCGGCCTGCCGACCGCGTTCCGCGCCGTAGCAGGCGAGGGCGAGCCGGTCGTCGCGATCCTCGCCGAGTACGACGCCCTGCCGGACATCGGCCACGGCTGCGGCCACAACATCATCGCCACAGCCGCCGTGGGCGCCGGCATCGGCGTGCGCGCCGTGATCGAGCGCACGGGCGGCGCCGTGCAGGTGATCGGCACGCCGGCCGAGGAGATCTACGGCGGCAAGGCGCCGATGATCCGCGCGGGCGCATTCGATGGCATCGATGCGGCAATCATGACGCACCCCGGCACGCAGGACACCGTCACCGCCAAGGCGCTCGCCTGCGCAGAGCTGCAGGTCGAATACTTCGGCCGCGAGGCGCACGCCGCCGCGCAGCCGGAACGCGGCATCAACGCGCTCGAGGCGATGATCATCGCCTTCAACAGCATCAACGCCCTGCGCCAGCACATGCTGCGAACGGCGCGCATCCACGGCGTCATCCCCGATGGCGGCGCCGCGCCGAACATCGTCCCGGGGCACTCGGCGGCGAGCTTCCTCGTGCGCGCCGAAGAGGATGACGAGCTCGAGCAGCTCAAGCTCCGCGCTGCCGCCTGCTTTGAGGCCGGGGCGCTGGCGACAGGCGCGCGGCTCGAACTGCGCTGGAACGAGAACCAGTACGCCTCCATGCGCACGAACATGGCGATCGCGGCGGCCCACCGGCGCAATCTCGGCGCACTCGGCCGCGTCGTGCCGGAGGACGAGACGCCGCGGCCGCTCGGCAGCACCGACATGGGCAACGTCAGCAAGGTCGTACCGGGCATCCACCCGTCGATCGCGATCGCGCCACCCGATGTGAACGGCCACTCTCACGAGTTCGCGACCTACGCCGCGTCGGCGACCGGTCAGCTCGCCGTCACCGATGGCGCGAAGGCGCTGGCCATGACGGCGATCGATATCCTCACGGACGCCGGTCTGCGCGAGGCAATGCGCGATGAGTTCGCCCGAGCGGAGCTCGCGTGACGCCAGGCGACCCCTACGCCGACGCCGAACTGGCGGCGCTCTACGACCTGGACTGCGGCGGCTACAGCGAAGATCTCGACATGTACGCGCAGTTTGCCGCGCGCGGTGAACGCTCGCTCGAGCTCGGCGTCGGCAGCGGCCGCGTGGCCCTGCATCTCGCGCGCCTGGGGCACAGCGTCACGGGCATCGACGCCTCGCCGGCCATGCTATCGCGCCTCGAAGCGCGCCTCGATGGAGCGACGCGGCAGCGGCTGACGCTCGCTGACGCGGACATGCGCGACTTCGCGCTGAGCGGGAAGTTCGACCTCATCTACTGCCCGCTCTTCGGCTTCGAGCACATGTTGTCGGCCGAGGATCAGGCGGCGGTACTCGCTCGCGTATCCGCCCACCTCGCGCCCGGCGGCGTCCTCGTCGCCGAGTTGCGCACGTTGCGGGCCGTCGACTGGAGCGCCGACGGCGATCCGCCGCTACAGCACGCCTGGACACGCACCGATCCCGACACCGGCGACGCGGTCACGAAGCTGACTTCGCTGCGACCGTCGTCCAGCAGCCAGACGACGGCGGCCTCGATGATCTACGACCGCTCGCCGGCGGCCGCCGGCGCCGTGCACCGGCGCTCGTTCGAGGTCGCGCTGCGGATCACGCCGCTGCCCGAACTGGCGCTGTTGCTGCGCGATGCGGGGCTGCGCGTCGCCCAAACGTACGGCGGGCCCGATCTCTCGCCCTACAACGACGGCAGCGATAGCATGATCGTCGTCGCCGAAGCCCGCATGTGAGGCGGCGCACACCGATGGCGCTGGGGGGCAACGCTTGCTGATCGCACTCGACGCTATGGGCGGCGACCACGCACCGGGCGAGATCGTCGCCGGCGCCCTCCTCGCCCAGAAGGAGCGCCGCATCGAGGTGGCGCTCGTCGGCCCGAAGGACGTCCTCGAAGCGGAGCTCATCCGACAGGGCGCAGCCGCCACGGCCCTCCAGATCGTCCACGCCAGCGAGGCGATCGGCATGGATGAGCATCCCGCGCAGGCGGTGCGCGCGAAGAAAGACGCTTCGATCAACGTGGCAATGTCGCTCGTCAGGCGAGGCGTGGCCGGCGGCGTCGTCTCCGCCGGCAACACCGGCGCCGTGATGGCGTCGGCGTTGCTGACGCTCGGCCGCATCCACGGCATCGAGCGCCCGGCGCTGGGGACGATCGCGCCCTTCAGCAGCGACGACCGCGGCATGCTCGTCCTCGACATCGGCGCGAACGCGGACGTAAAGCCGACGTACCTGGTGCAGTTCGCCCAGATGGGATCCGTCTACGCCGAGCGCGTCATGGGCATCAAGAACCCACGGATCGCCCTGCTCAACATCGGCGAGGAGGCGACGAAGGGCAACGAGCTCATGCAAGACGTCTTTCAGCGCATGCAGCACGCCGGCGTCAACTTCATCGGAAACATCGAAGGCGGCGAGGTCGTCAAGGGTAAGGCCGACGTCGTCGTCACCGATGGCTTCACGGGCAACGTCGCAATCAAGGTCGCCGAGGGCGTGTCGGAGTTCATCTTTCGCGAGCTGAGAAAGAGCCTCACCTCGAAGCTGCACTACCGTCTCGCCGCCCTCGTGCTGAAGCCCGGCCTGCTGGCGATGCGCGACCGGATGGATCCGGCGCTGCACGGCGGCGCGCCCCTGCTCGGCGTCAACGGCTTCGTGATGATCGGCCACGGCAACTCGAACGCCGTCGCGATCAAGAACGCGCTCGTCAACGCGAGCGACGGCGCCCAGTCCGGCATGCTCGACAGCATCCGCACCGCCCTGCACCGGAAGTAGGAAGCGGGAAACGAGACGCGGGAAGCGAGACGCGAGATCCCGCTCCCGCATCCCGCTTTCATCCGCTTGACGCGCCTACACGGATCCGTGTAGCGTTCCGATATGGCGAAGAAGAAGCTGGCCTGGGACGCGGACTCCGTCCG
>JANPBN010000490.1:0-1833 GCA_031430415.1 Dehalococcoidia bacterium | reverse complement strand
CCATGCGTTAGCCCGGCACGTGCCGGTGATGAAGGAGCAGCAGCAATGAAAGCAGCCGTCTACTACGAAACCGGCGCCCCGAGCGTCCTCAAGTACGAAGAGGTACCCGATCCGGTCTGTTCCCCTCGTGCGGTGCTGATCGATGTCAAGGCCGTCAGCATCGAAGGCGGCGACACCCTGAATCGCCTTGGCGGCGCACTGGCGACGGTGCCGCACATCGTCGGCTATCAGTGCGCCGGCGTGATCCGCGAGGTCGGCGCCGAGGTGACGGATCGCTCCGTCGGCCAGCGCGTCGTCGCGTTCATGGCGAACGGCTCCCATGCGGCGATGGTCGCCGTACAGTCGCAGGCGACGTGGCTCATTCCCGACGGCCTCGACATCATCGCGGCGTCGACGGTGCCGGTGCCGTGGGGCACCGCCGACGACTGCCTCTTCGAGTTCGGGCACCTCAAGTCGGGCGAGACCGTGCTGATCCAGGCGGGGGGCGGCGCTGTCGGCATCGCCGCGATCCAGCTGGCGAAGCGCGCGGGCGCCACAGTGCTGACGACCGCATCGAGCGCCTCGAAGCTCGAACGGCTCGCGGAGCTCGGCGCCGATCACGGCATCAACTATCGCGACACGGACTTCGTCGCTGAAGTGAAGCGCATCACGTCGGGCAAGGGCGTCGATCTCGTCGTCGACTCCGTCGGTGGCAGCACGCTTCAGGGCAGCCTCGACTGCCTGGGCTACCGCGGACGCGCGATCACGGTGGGCAACGCTGGGCGCGAGCAGACCAAACACGACATCGGCACGCTCATGCAGGGAAACCGCTCGCTCACCGGCGTCTTTCTCGGCGCCGAGGCGCTCGTCCAGCCCGCGCGTGTGCACGCCATGATCGACCGCCACCTCGCGGCGCTGGCTGCCGGCGAGATCAAGGCGATCGTCGATCGCACGTACCCGCTGTCGGAGGCAGCCGCCGCGCACGCGTACATCGAGAGCCGGCAGGCGTTCGGCCGCGTCGTGCTGGAGCCGTAGGCTAGGGCGTCGGAAACACGATGTCGGGCCACGGCTCGCCGTAGGCCAGTATGTCAAACGCGTCTGGGTTCCCGATGTAGGACACAACGTCACCCACCCGCACGCGTTCGCCTGGCGCGAGTATCGGCTGGTCTCCGACGCTCCCAACGCCGACGAGGCGCCCGTTCTCGCTCGCCGTCACGCAAGCGTGTCGCACCTTCAGGTTGAGGGCCGTGTGGTTGACGATCTCTCCGGACACTGACTCTCCATCGCGCTGAATATTCTTGACGGGCAGCGGCACCAGCGTGCGGTCGAGGAAGTCGGATCGACCCTCGATGCCGTCGATGACGTAACGGATGGAACCGGCGGTCTCGGGCGGTATCGGCAGCGTGAACTTCACCGGCACCGTCGTTCCGCGCGGGATCAGCCCGAGGCAGCCCGCGGTGATCCCATCTACGCGATACAACGGCTGCCCGTTGATATGCGCGGACGTAATGGCGTTGAACAGGTCATCGTTGCGCAATCCCGTAACCTCACCGACGATCGTCAGTCCGTGGGTGACGGCCGGATAATCCGGGAAACGCGCAAGGTCGACCGACCGCGAGGTCTCGCGGAACGATGACGCCGGCAGGACACCCGGCCCACAGCACAGCTTCTGCCCCTGCGGCTCGAGGTCCAATGTCACGCCCGAAGGCATAGGGGCGAAGTACAGCACGGCCGTCGTGCTTGTGAACGGGGCGAGTTGCGAGGGCACGACCTGGCTGTGTCGCACGCCGACGAGCGCGCCTGACGGGTCGCGCATGACTGCGCAAAGCGTGATCCCTCCGATCGCGTCCGGCG
>JANPBN010000489.1:0-1569 GCA_031430415.1 Dehalococcoidia bacterium | reverse complement strand
TATGGTTTGGTTTTTGGGCCGAAAGGAACTGGGGGGGCTTTTGGGTTCCTCCACGCCCAAATTGTTGTTCCCCGCGCAACCCCCCCCCCCCTAATTCGGTGTGGGGGCCGGGGGGTTTGGTACCCGTATGAAGCAAGGTGATCCGTGCTCGAACTGCGGCATCGGCAGCCTCCTCAACCGCCGCAGACAGGATGCGACCCGACCGTGCGGCACCCAATACGACAATCCTGCGGTAACGTTCCATAGCAGCTCCCCTCTCCACGCCGTGGAGAGGGGTCGGGGGTGAGGTACCCGTATGAAGCAAGGTGATCCGTGCCCGAACTGCGGCGCACCGGTCTACGCCTCCGCGCGCATATCGCTCCCGGGCTGCTTCAAGATGGCGTTTGCGGCGGTGAAGTCTGTGTTCACCGTCGCCCGCGGAGGCGTCGGCAGCGTCACCATCGGCGAAACGCCCGAAGGACCGGTGCAGGCGACGTGCATCAACTGCGGCACCGATGTGACGATGGAGGACACGACGTGGCCGGACGCGACTTCGTAATCCCCGACCTCCAGGACGGCGATCCATGCCCCGACTGTGGGACGCCGCTGCGCATCGGCTTCGGCCCGCAGCTGCGGCGCAACCTGCGGGCACTTATCGAGCTTCCCGCCGTCATCGTCATCTCTGCTGAAGATTGGAGTCTACTCGCCTCCGTATGAAGGCACGGAAGGCGACCGGCTCGTACGAGGGCGCGATATCCACGACGTGGAGTGCTCGCGGTGTCACCGCGTGCATCGCGTCCTCGTACGCACGTCGCTTGGGCCGGCGAGGTTGTGATCACGTGACGAGAGCAGTAACGTCTATCGCGCCCAAACCCGGGCGCAGCTGAAGCTGCGCAGCTACGAAGCAAATACCACCACCAACTACCAGCAACCAGAAGGACCAACCCTTGCGCACGCGACTCTGTGACACCTTCGGCATCGAGTTCCCGATCTTCGCCTTCAGCCACTGCCGCGACGTCGTCGCCGCCGTGAGCCGCGCCGGCGGCTTCGGCGTGCTCGGCGCGCTGGCGTTCACGCCGGAGCAGCTCGAGATCGAACTCAACTGGATCGATGAGCACGTCGACGGCAAGCCCTACGGCGTCGATGTCGTCATGCCCGCATCGTCCGTCGCGGCGAGAGGCGACGTCCGCGAGGAGCAGCCGCAGGCGATGATCCCGCAGGGGCACCGCGACTACGTCGAGGCGGTGCTCGGCCGCTACGGCGTGCCCCAACTCGCCGCCGATGCTGAGAGTCCCATGTCGCTCCTCGGCTGGGTGCCCGGCAAGGCACGCAATAGCGTCGATGTCGCGCTCGAGCATCCGATCCGCCTGCTCGTGAACGCGCTCGGCCCGCCGCCGCCGGACGTCACCGAGAAGGCGCACGCACACGGCGTGCTCGTCGCCGCGCTCGTTGGCAGCGCGTCCCAGGCGCGCAAGCAGCGCGAAGCCGGCGTCGACATCATCGTCGCCTCTGGCACCGAGGCTGGCGGCCACACCGGCGACATCGCGACGATGGTGCTCGTGCCCGAGGTCGTGGCGGCGGTCGGGGGCG
>JANPBN010000488.1:0-7897 GCA_031430415.1 Dehalococcoidia bacterium | reverse complement strand
GCCGATCGAGATCTCGCTCTCGGTGCAGGAGTTCGACCTGCTTGCCGCGATGTGCGCTCAATACGGTCGCATTTGCACGCGCGACGCACTCGGCGCCGTGATCTGGGGCGTCGGCAACTTTGAGTACAACATGCTTCACCGTCTGGTTCATCGCCTGAAGTGGAAGCTTGATGTCGCCGCCCCCGGTGCGATCGCAAGCATCGCGGGCGTCGGCTACCGGCTCACGCTGGTGGAGCCCGGAGCGCCATCGGCTCCGGTCGCCGAGGCGGCGCAGATCGCGGCCCTCCCCCGGCCGCCGCTACCGTCGCCAACGACAGGGCACGGCACCGCCATCATCCTCTTCGCCGACATCGCAGACTCGACAGCGACGACCGAACGGATCGGCGATGAATCGTTCCGCAACCAGGCGCGCGCACTCGACGACGCTCTGCGCGTCGATGTCCGTGACTGCGGCGGACGGCCAGTCGAGGGACGGCTGCTGGGCGACGGCATCCTCGCCGTGTTCACGTCGGCCCGGCAGGCGATCGAGGCGGCGCTACGTTGCGCCGTGACTGGCGACGACTCCGGACTCCGCCTGCACGTGGGACTGCACGCTGGCGACGTGATCCACGAGGACGGCAACGTCTTCGGCGGCGCTGTGAACATCGCGTCACGGGTCAGCGCTCTGGCCGCCCCTGGGGAGGTCGTGGTTTCCAGCACCGTCCGCGACCTGGCCCGCACATCGGCTGGCGTCGAGTTCGTTGACCACGGCACGCACACGCTCAAAGGCGTCGGCGAGCCGGTCGCCACCTGGCGCGCTGTCGCGCGCACCGGCGACTGACGAAGAACTACTGCGCCGCGAGTCGCACCGGCAGCGCGGCCAGACCCCGAAGCGTCAGGTTTTCCTTATATGGCGGCTCATCGACCGTCAGTTCGAGCGTGCTCGCACGCGCGACGAGTTGACCGAGCGCGATTCGTCCCTCCATCCGCGCGAGCGGCGCCCCGAGGCAGAAGTGGATACCCATCCCGAACGCCAGGTGCCGGTTCTCCTGTCGCGTGATGTCGAGGCGCTGCGGATCGGTGAACTGCGCGGGATCGCGGTTGACGGCGCCGATCAGGATCACACCCTGTTGCCCCTGCTTCAGCACTTTGCCGCCGAGTTGAATGTCCTCGAGCGCAAGGCGCGCAGTCAGCTGTACGGGCGGGTCGAAGCGCAGGAGTTCCTCGACGGCGGTGCCGATCAGCGACGGATCCTCGCGCAGCTTCTGCAACTCGGCGGGATGCTTCAACAGTTGCAGCGTGCCATTCCCGATCAGGTTGACCGTCGTTTCGTGGCCAGCGATCAGAATCAGAATGCACGTCGAGATCAGTTCGGTCTCGTTCAGTTTCTTGCCCTCATCCTCAGCCGCGATCAACGCGCTGAGCAGGTCATCGCGCGGCGATGCTCGCCGCGTCGCGATCAGGTCGCGAAAATATCCGTCGAGCGCGTCGAACGTGCGCTGGCGGCGCTCGATTTCCTCCTGCGGCAGCGCGAAGTCAGGATCGAGACTGCGCGCCGCCTCGCTCGTCCACACCCGGAAGCGGACGTTGTCCTCGACCGGTACGCCGAGCATGTCGCAGATGATCTGCACAGGCAGCGGGTACGCGAAGTCCTCCATCACGTCCATCGTGCCGCGCTCGAACGCCGCGTCGAGCAGCCGCCCGACGATCTCCTCGATGCGCGGTCGTAGTCCTTCGATGACCTTCGGAGTGAACGCCTTGTTCACCAGGCCTCGCAGGCGCGTGTGATCCGGCGGGTCGAGGAAGAGGAACGAGCGATTCTCCTCGAGGAGCGCATCGTAGTCGAGTCCCTGCGCCGTCACCTGCTCCTTGAACGCGGGCGACTTCCGGAAGTCGCTGCTCACGCGCGGGTCGCGGAGGAGCGTCATCGCATCTTCGTGCCGCGAGAGCACGAGTCCGCCGAGCGGGCTCTCCTGCACCGGATCCTCGGCCAGCAGGCGTGCGTACGTGGGGTACGGGTTCTTGCGGAACTCGGGATCAAACGGATTGAAGACGATCGGCGACGATGTCGCGTCGGTAGTCATGCTGCCTCCTTCATCTATGGGCCGATCCATGATCGCACGGTGGGCAGCGAGTCACCATCGCTCGACTCTGCGATTTTCGCAGCTCCATGCCGCCCGGCTAGCGCCGTTTCGTGCGGCTGACTGAGCAGTTGGCTGACGCACCGCCCACGCATAATCTGAGGGGTGGGCCGATCGCCGCTCATTCACCAAAGGAGCACGCCATGCGTCTTGAAGGCAAGGTAGCGGTCGTCGTCGGTGGCGGGCAGACGCCTGGCGACACCATCGGCAACGGCCGGGCTGCGGCGATGCTGTTCGCACGCGAAGGCGCGCGCGTTCTCGTCGCCGATCGCGTCCTCGCATCGGCCGCCGAGACGGTGCGCATGATCGAAACCGAAGGCGGCACGGCGGCCGCGTTCGCGATGGATGTGACGGACGACGCATCGTGTGCCGCGACCATCGCCCGCGCGACGGAGCTCTACGGTCGCATCGACGTGTTGCACAACAACGTTGGCATCGGCGCAAACGACGTCAGCGCACTGCGCGTCGAGATCGACGACTTTGAGCGCATCTTTCGGGTCAACCTCACCGGACCACTCCTGATGTGCCGCCATGCGGTGCCCGTCATGCGCACGCAGGGCGCCGGGTCGATCATCAACATATCCTCGATCGCCTCGATCGCGGGCGTCACGAACATGGCCGGATACAAGACGTCCAAGGCAGCGCTCAACGCGCTGACGCAGTCGCTTGCGCTGGCGAACGCACGATTCGGCATCCGCGTGAACGCCATCCTGCCCGGGCTGATCAACACGCCGATGGCGGTCGAGGGCATCAGCGCCGCGCGCGGCGTGGCGAAGGAGGCGCTGATCGCCCAGCGCGACAGCCAGGTGCCCATGGGCCACATGGGCACGGCGTGGGACATCGCCCACGCTGCGCTCTACCTCGCATCCGACGATGCGCGCTTCGTCACGGGCGTCCTCCTTCCGGTCGACGGCGGGCAGACGCTGCGAATCGGCTGAGCACGCCGCGCGGCTTAGTTCACGCGGCCGTAACGTCTCGTTCACTACGCGGCAACACGCTTCCGACATCCTGACGACACACATTTTGGCGCGCGACCGGCACGGGCCGTGCGGTCGCTGGCCCGGGCGAGGCGGAGCACTCCATGACCTCGAAGTCTCGGCAGTATCCGCGCGTGCCCCGGCCACTGGAGTCTGACCATGACGGCGCGGCGGAGCCGGAGCGGCCGCCGCCCGAACCGGGACATCCGCCGCGAGGGCGGATCCGGCGCTCACACTTCGGGCGGCGTTTCGCATCTACCACCGCTACCTTGCGATGCGCCGAGGGCGATGCTGTGGTGCTGCGAACGCTCCCCTTCCTCATACCGCGCCTGCCACACATCCTGACCAACATCGAGGGCGAAATGGCATCCGGCGAGCGGGACGCCGACGAGGACCCCGGCGAACTGGAGCGCAGGCACGCCTGGCTTGCGCGATGGCTCGAGTTGCTCGTCATCGGGACGATGGACGAGGAAGGTGGTGAGCGAGCCGCCGCCGCCAGCCTCGCCTATCTCCGCCCCCCCGAAGCTGGTCCTGTGCACGCTCGTGCGCGCATCCTTCTCTTCGCCATAGAGATCGCTCGGGCGCACATTATAGGGGCGCTGGCGGACGACATCGCTGATTCGCTGGAACTGACGGCGGCCACCGTCGCGTGGAGCCGACGGATCGCCACGCACCTCGACCTGATGCTGGCGGTGTATGCCTCCTGCGAGCGGGCGCGGCACTGGTATTAGGCCCACCTGGACGCGGACGCAGCTGGCGTATCCGCCTCAAAGTGACGTCACAACATGTCAAAATTGCGAAAACTACACTACGGATCCGCTTGGAACTCGCCGTTATCTTAGTATAATCTAGCGCTCACTAAGTAAACGGAACGCCCGTGTGCTCGCGCCAAGCGAAGACACCATTCCCGCACAAAGGACGCTGACCATGGCCGAACAGGTGAAAGACTGGACGACGGACTACGACATTTTCGACAAGTCCTACATCAAAGATCCCTTCCCGGTCTGGGACGAAGTTCGGGGCAAGTGTCCCATCGCCCACACCGATCGCTGGGGCGGTTCCTTCATGCCTACGCGCTACGAGGATCTCTTCAACATCGCGAAGGACATCGAACACTATTCCTCGCGGGATGTACTCGTCGCTTCGATGATGCCGGCGCCCGACCAGGAGCGCCCTGAGCTCACCGAAGAAGAGATGGAGATGGTGCAGCAGTACAACGTCGGCGCACCACCGATCACCTCCGACCCGCCGGTCCACACGTGGGCGCGCAAGCTGCTCCTGCCGCCGTTCTCTGCGACCTCCGTGCAGAAGTACGAGCAGGAGACGCGTGAGCTCTGCGCCGAGCTCATCGATGGCTTCATCGCCAACGGCACGGCCGATGGCGCCGCTGACTACGCGCAGCAGATTCCGCCGCGCGTCATCGCCAGCATGCTCGGCATTCCCAAGGAAATGTCCGGGCAGTTCACCGAGTGGGTGCGCGGATTCCTCGAACTGGGCCTCACCGACCCGGAGCTGCGCGAGGCGTCGGGCCGCGCGATCTTTGAGTTCCTGTACGGCCAAATTCAGCTCCGCAAGGAGAACCTCGGCGACGACCTCATCAGCTATCTGCTGACATCCGAGGTCGATGGTGAGCCGGTGCCGGAGCCGCACGTGCTCGGTACCTGCTTCCTCATCCTCGTTGCCGGCATCGACACGACGTGGAGCTCGATCGGCTCCGCCTTCTGGCACCTCGCACAGCACCCGGAGGACCGCAAGAAGCTCATCGAGCACCCGGAGCTCATGCCGAACGCGATCGAAGAACTGCTCCGCGCATACTCGCCGGTGACGATGGCGCGTTACGTCGCGTCGGACACGGAGTACGCCGGCTGCCCGATTCCCGAGGGCAGCAAGGTTCTGATGAACTTCCCCGCTGCCAACCGCGACCCCAGCGTCTTCGAGAACCCGGACGTCGTCGATCTGGAGCGTGCGAAGAACCCGCACATCGCCTTCGGCGTCGGTATCCACCGCTGCGCCGGTTCGAACCTGGCCCGCATGGAGATGCGCATCTCGATCGAAGAGTGGCTCAAGCGCATTCCTGACTTCGAGCTTTCGGACCCGGACAACGTGACGTGGGCCGGCGGACAGGTCCGCGGTCCGCGCAAGATGCCGGTGCGGTGGTAACGATGAAGGTCCGAGTCGACAGCGAAAAGTGCCAGGGGCACAACCGCTGCTACGTGCTGGCGCCGGGACTGTTCAAGGTCGATGAGTTCGGCTACGCCACGCCTCGCGGCGACGGCACGGTGCCGAAGGATATGGAAGATAAGGCACGACTGGCGGTCGAGAACTGCCCCGAGCGGGCGATCGAGATCGTCGACGAGTAGCTCCTTCCCGTAAAGCGCATTCTAAACGGCGGCGGTGTGACCAGCACACCGCCGCCTTCGTTTGTCCCTGCGGTCATCACTGCCGCTGCGCAACCACCTGCACCTGCAACGTCACCGTGTCCTCAACGGACACGAATCCACCGACGTTCAGCACGGGGATGCCGAAGTCGTCGTAGCGGAACCTCAGCGTGGCGAGCGCGGTCATCACGTCGCCGTCACGGCGAGCTTTGACTTCCCATGTGACGTCCTTCTGGACGCCGTGCAGGTCGAGCGTGCCGGACAGTTGGAGCGTCTGCTCTTGCCCCGCAGCGATGGCCGGATCGTAGCCCGTCACGCTCTTCGCGGTGAACGTGGCGGTGGGGAACTGCGCCGTCTGCAGGCCGTCGTTCTGGACACGTGAATCACGAAGCGCCTTGTCGCTGGTGATCGTTTTCAGGTTGACAGTGAACGATGACGCCTGCGACGCGTCGAGCGCGAGCCCATCGGCCGTGAGGTAGAACGTGCCGGTGATGTCCTTCGTCGCGCCCTTCGCGGTCGACGGAATCGCCAGGCTGGCGAGCGTCTCGCCGGCAAAGTACGCCGCTTCGGATCGCTCGGAGAGGATCGTGAACGCCTCGCCACTGCCTGAAGCGGATGGCGTCCCGCCGGCGGGCGTGGCCCCAGCGGCAGCCGTTCGCGCGGGTGATGCTGACGCCGATGGTGTCCGCAGATCTGACGGGATCTCCGGCGCGTTGGTCGCGAGCTTGATGTCCTCGCGAATCGCGAACCACCAGACGGCGCCGCCGACCGCCACCGCGATGACGGCGGCCAGCAGGCCACCGATGAGTATCCGCTTCATTGTTGTTCCTTCCCTGAACCTTCGCGCGCACCGCCCATCACGGGGACGATGCACCATGTGCACGCCTTATACTCACGTACGACCATTGCGGACGTTCTGGATTGTCGTCGGCCTTTCAAACCTCGGTTCGCCCGCATGGCGGACGACCGCAGCCGAGACACATCATGACGGTGTCGTAGCACTGAACTGGGCCATCTCGCGTTGCAGATCGAGCGGCCTTCGTGGCGTACTCGCCCCGTGCATCGGCCGGCACGGTGTACATCACCTCGAGCTCAATGCCGTCGGGGTCCTTGCCGTAGAGCGACTTGCCGACGGGTGATCACCGTCACATCTATTGTACGGCCACGATCACCGGCGGGTGTTTCGAAGAAGTGAACGATGACCGGGGCGATCACAGTCTTTATGCTTGGTTTAGGGTAGGCCGTTATGTCGCATACAGGTTCGAATATTGATTTCGAATTGCAGTTTTCGTGTTTTCAGAAGGCTACCGCTCGTGCTCCGTTGCTGGTGCATGGGGGCAGGATACTGCGGAAGGGATGCGAACTCGAAGCGGCTGGGGACCTCTCCCGGCCTACGGCCACCCTCTCCTGAAGGAGAGGGATCTTGGGTGACGGCATGTGGCGCGAGCGTTCTGTGAAGCACGTGACGACGGACGAGGATGGTGCTCAGATCTGAGCGAACCGTTCGAGGCGAAAGGCGCTCAGATCGATCCGGGACCGGCCGTCGCGGACGAGTTCGGCGATGGACTCGCCGACGGCGGCGGAATGCTTGAAGCCGTGGCCGGAGCACGGCGACGCGATGATGACGCGGTCGTCCGCGGGATCGGTATCGATGACGAATCCGGAGTCCGGCGTGCAGGTGTAGAGGCAGGTCGCGGAGCGGAGGCAATCCGCGCGCACGTCAGGGAAGCGCGGCGCGACGCAACGCTCGTACATCTCGCGGATCTCCGACGCACTCACGGAGCGGTCCACCGTCGCGGGCGTCGTCGTCGTCTCGTACTGCTCCGTGGCGATCTTGATGCCGCCGCCGGGGCCGTCGATCGCCG
The DNA here is from genome assembly GCA_031430415.1 of Dehalococcoidia bacterium. GTDB lineage: Bacteria > Chloroflexota > Dehalococcoidia > DSTF01 > JACRBR01 > JANPBN01. The sequence goes on along the minus strand of JANPBN010000488.1, from coordinate 557 downwards.
GGAAGCCGTACGAGCCGAGGGTGTCGTGGCCAGTGAACTGCCAGATGAAGACTGGGAAGCGGCCTGGCGCGAACTGCTCCGTCGCGTCGCCGACGTCGAACCAGTACAGCACCTGTCGGCGAACCGCGAAGAGGCGGCGGTAGCGTTCATCGATCAGCTCCGGGAGCCACGGTCCGGCGCTGACGATCAGACGCCCGGCGCTGTACGTACCGCGATCCGTCGTCAGTTCGACGGCGTCGCCGTCGCGCCGATACGAGATCGCGCGCTCACCGCGATGGAGCGCGGCGCCATGCCGCTCGGCGAGCGTGAGCTGCGATGCAACGCACGCTTCCGGCCACAGGAAGCCAGCGCCCAGCTCGTAGTAGGCGCGCTCGTCGTCACGAACCCGGAATTGCGGAAACCGGCGCCGGATGCCGGAGGCATCGAGGAGTTCATGTACGATGCCGTGCGCGCGCGCCGCCCGGATCGTGTTGGCGAAGAAGCCCGGCACGTGCGTCTCGGTGGTGACGCTATCACTCGAGATGATGAGGCCGCCGCACACGGTGAGCAGGTCGGCG
>JANPBN010000487.1:0-6109 GCA_031430415.1 Dehalococcoidia bacterium | reverse complement strand
GCGCGAGGTGCCCGTCGTCTGGGATCCCGTCGTCGCGTCGGCGCTTGCCGGCACGATCTCCGGCGCATCCAGCGGCGAGGCGCTCTTCAAGCGCTCGACCTTCCTCGCGGAGTCCGAAGGCCAGGTCATCGCGTCGCCGCTGATCACGATTACGTCCGACTCCACGCTCCCCGGGCAGCTCGGCTCGCGGCCCTTCGATGGCGAAGGAGTGCGTGCGCGCCGCAATCCGCTGGTCGAGGCGGGCGTCTTCCGTGGCTTCCTCTTCGACAGCTACTACGCACGCCGCACCGGACGCAGGACCACCGGCAGCGCCGCCCGCACCGGCGATGCCATCTCGATCGGCGGCGGCAACCTCGTCCTCGAAGCAGGTGACACCGAGGCGAAGGACATCATCTCTTCCGTGCGGGACGGCCTGTATCTCACCGATCTTATGGGCTTCGGCGTCAACCAGACGACCGGTGACTTCTCGCGAGGCGCAGCGGGCATCTGGATCGAAAACGGTGAACTCACGTACCCCGTGACCGAGATCAACGTGTCCGGCAACCTCAAAGACATGCTTCGCGACATCGAGGCCGTCGGATCAGACCTCCAGTGGTTCGCCGGTTCCGCCGCCCCCACCCTGAAGATGTCGAAGCTTATGGTCAGCGGCCTCTGACCCGCGAGCACGCTCAGCGACGCCTCGCTACGCCGGATCGATTCTCGGACGCAGCACCACGACAGGAATGGCGCGCGATGTCTTCGTGGCATAGCTGAGATACGTCGGGTAGCGCGCCGTGACGGCGGCCCAGAGGCGATCGCGCTCCGCGCCAACCGCTGCCTCTGCCACAACGTCCTTGTGCGTTCGGCCAATCTGCACCGTCGCGTTCGGTTGGGCCTTCAGGTTGCGCCACCAGTTCGGGTCCGTCTCGGCGCCCGCATTCGACGCGATGAGGACGATTTTGTCGCCTTCCTCGTAATACGTTAGCGGCGTCGTGAACCGCCTTCCGCTCTTCCGTCCGGTCGTCGCCAGAAGCAGCACCTTCGCGCCGAACATGTTGCTGCCAACGAGTCCATTCGTCGCGCGATACCAGAATTTGTGCAATTCCGTCGCGATCCGCATGCCATAGCGTCGATCCGTAGACATCGAAACCCCCTTCCGACGGCTGCCCACCGCCTCGCCGACGCGATCATCATACGCCGGTCCGGCGTATTCCCACCGAACAAACGTGCCCGATCCCTCTTGCCAATAGATGAATCTCGATGCATGATGTACAAAAGCTGATACGGATAACAGGGGTTCATCTTCGTGAACGATTTCACACGAACAACGATTGGTGAATGGATTAGCCTGTTACGTCGTGCATGCATTATGTCCGGCGCTCCCGGATTCGGCTCACGGCCGCCATCCCACGCCAGTGTTCCTTTTCGGAAGGACTGCGCATGAACGACCAGACAACCCAGAAATGGGGCATGTTCACCAACCAGGCGCTCGTCATGGCGTACGTCTGCGAGCACAATGATTCCACCGTCCGCGAGATCTCCGACGCGATCGGCATTACCGAGCGTTCGGCGCTCGCGATGCTCGGCGACCTGCAGGAAGCCGGCATCATCATCCGCCATCGCGTCGGCCGCTCCAACACCTACTCGCTCGATTTCGTGCGCCTCGCCATGTTCCGGCGCGGGAAGGCCGGCCCACCGACGCCCGCCAGCTTCGCCGACGGGCTGATCCGCACGCTCCTCGAGCTTGCGGGTGATGCCAGCACGGGCGAGACCCACCCACGCCCGGTGGACGAACAAGCGTTTGCCGAAGGTACCGCGGTACCGTGGGGCTTCTTCACGAACCACCTGCGGACACTCCTCGGCGTCGCCAACGCCACGGAGCCTACGGCGCAGGAGATCGCCCGCTCCGTCGGCATCACCGAGCGCGCCGCTGTGGGCATCCTCCGTCAGCTCGAGGACGAAGGAATGCTTCTGCGTTCGAAGGAAGGCCGTCGCAACAGCTATCGCATCGACTTCGCCGCGCTCGACCGCTTTCCGCGCTGGTCGTCAGGATCATGGCAGCTCCAGCGCGCGATCGTCGACGTCACGGTCGAAGGCATGCGGCAGCTCGAAGCGGCATCCGGCCAGAGCGTTCGCGGCACATCAGGAACACTCGCAACCGCGCGGCGCTGACGACCCGCGTGCCCTTCGGCACTCACCAGGAGCAGACGATGGCCAGCCTGCCCATCCCCGACGGACCGCAAGCCCTTACGCCCCCATGGCTCACCGACGCTCTTCGCAGCACGGGCGTCATCGACAGCGAGCGCGTGACCGCAGTTGATGCTTCGCTGATCAGCGAAGGCGTCGGCTTCATCGGCCGCGTCGCGCGCGTGCGGCTCTCCTACGATCGTGACGCTGAATCTGCCCCCCTGTCGCTGATCGCGAAGTTCCCCGCCACCGAGCCGACGGCAAAGGGCATCGGGGTCGCCCTTCGCTTCTACGAGCGCGAGATCCGCATCTACCGCGAGGTCACGCGCAACGTCCCCCTGCGGACGCCAACGTGCTACTACGGCGACATGCGCCTCGACACGAGCGAGTTCATCCTCCTTATCGAGGACATGGCGCCCGCCCGCGTCGGCGATCAGATCGCCGGATGCGCCCCCGCTGACGCGGCGAAGATCGTGCCCCAACTGGCTGCGTTCCATGCGCACTTCTGGGAGAGCCCGCAGCTTCGCGAGCTGGACTGGATGCCCTACTACAACGACACGTGCCATCACCACGCGCAGGACAGCTACCGGCAAGCATGGCCGCCGTTCCAGCAGTTCGTCGGCGACCGGCTACCTGGGCCCGTCCGAGACGCTTGCGAGTGGCTCAACGACAACGTCGTCCACCTGCAGGATCTGCTTGTGGAACGGCCCGTCACCGTCATGCACGGCGACTTTCGCCTGGACAATCTCGTGTTCCCTGAGGCCGGCGCCGAAAGCATGGTCGTGCTCGACTGGCAGATCACCTCGCGAGGCCGTGGCGCGTTCGACCTCGGATACTTTCTCTGCACAAGCCTGTCGCCAGTCGATCGCGCGGCTCACGAACACGACCTCGTGCGCTCGTACGTCGCCACGCTCGCCGCCAACGGCGTAAAGGACTACGGGATCGATGAGTGCATGCGGGACTACAGGCTGACCGCCCTGTTTTGCATGGTCTACACGGTGATCCTCATCGGGTCCCTCGACGTCGGGAACGAGCGCGGCCTCGCCCTCTTCAACGCCCTGTTGGAACGAAACACAGCCGCCCTCATGGATCTCGGCGTGCGCACGCCCGTATAGCGTCAAATGCTGGGCTGCCCCTGCCGGAACGCCACGCCCCTCGCATCTCGGGTGCTGGCCCACTCCCGCGCGCCCGATCCCCCGACGACACCCCTACGATGCCGCTGCACTATCGCTTCGCTGACGCGTTCTGGTTCCGCGTGCCCCTCAAGGTGCTCGTGTTGACCGTCACCGTCTTTGGCCTCTTATCGATCGTTCCCGCGCTTACGAACGGCACCGCGAACGACCACCAGCGCGCCATCTTCGGCCTCGCCGTCATGCTCCTCTTCGCCGCGTCCGCGACGACCGTCGCCGTCGCCATCAACGACAGCGCAATCGAAGTCGATGACGAGTCCGTTTACATCCGCTTCGAAGCGTTCTTCCACGCCACGTTTCCCGTTCGGGACATCGTGGCAATACGCTACATCGACCCCAAGCCGGCCTGGCGCTTTCGATTCGGCCTCTCGACGAACTTCAACGACCGTCTGTCCTGCAGTCACGGTGGCCGAATGATCGAGATCGAGTTGGCAGCCCCAACCAGAGTCCACCTTTGGCCCCGATACCTCGAGATCACGACGTTCTGGCTCGCCGTCCGCGAACACGAATCCTTCATCTCCGCCCTCCGCCAGCGCGTCGCCGCGACGGGCTCTCCGGCGGGCTCTCGCCTTCACGACGAACCGATTCGCCTCGATCGCGCCGCCTGACCTACCGCATGGCCTCAACGCCAAGTGGAGATCGCACCAGCGCCGGGACAGCTATCATGCCGTCATGCCCGGTACCGCTCACCCAAGGATCCTCGGCCTGACGACGGCCACGTTCTTCGCCATCGCGCTGGCGGCGCTGCTGGCGGTCGCGCTCTTTCCCATCTTCCCGAACCGCCAGAGCGTCCGCGTCGACGACATCGCCTCCCGCACGGTGAAGTCGCCGCGGCCCGTGTCGTTCGAGAGCGATTTCCTCACGCAGCAGGCACGCGAGGTTGCCGCCGACGGCGTCGCGCCCCGCCTCCGCTTTGACGCTGGCGTCCGCTCCCTGCAACTCAGCGAGTACGATCGCCTCGTGCGTCAGGTCAATGATGCGCGCAACCTCCCCGACGCCGCTCGCAAGCGCGAAGCCCTCGCTGCCCTGCAGCTCTCACCCCGTAGCGTCGACACCGTTGTCGCGCTCGCTCCGGAGCGATGGGTCAGCATCGTCGCCGAAGGCCGCCGCGTCCTCGGCGAAGAGCTGAATCGCTCCCTCGACGAAACCTCGGCCGCTGAACGCCGCGACTCGATCGACTCGCTCATCGCCGCCGATTTCGGTGCCGATGAGGCGATCCTCGCTGCCGAGATCGTCCGCCGCGAGATCGTGCCCACGCAGGTCATCGACGACGCGGCGACAGACGCCGCACGCGCGGCCGCCCGCGAATCGGTGCCGCCGCAGCGCCAGACCGTGAGGAAGAACGACATCATCGTGAACGCCGAGGGGCGCGTCGATGAAGTGACCATCGAGAAGCTCAGTGCGGCCGGCCTCCTCAGCCGCCGCGTCGAGTGGCGCAGTGTCGTCGCCGTCGTCATTCTCGCCGTTATCGCCGGCGCCGCGATTGCGGCTTACCTGTACGTCCTACAGCCGCGTGGCATCACCTCCGAGCGTCAACTCATTGCACTCGCCATCATCACGATGCTTCCGCTGCTTGGCGCAAAGTTCTACCTCCCACTCGTCCTGCCCGATGATGAGCGCCAGTTCCTCGCCTTCATCCTGCCGCTTGCCGCTGGGCCGATCCTGATCGCCGCGCTGCTCAACACCGAAGTCGCCGTCGCCGTGTCCGCCATCATCGGCGCGCTCGTCGCGATGGTGAGCGCGCTGATCCCGGACGCGTCGCTCGTCACCTCGGTCGGCAGCCTCGATACGTTCCGGCTGCTCCTCGTCTACGGTGTTGCGCCTCTCGCCGGCATCTACCTCGTGCATCACGCCGACCGCCTGAATCGCTACCTCACGGCGGGCCTCGCTGTCGGAACCGTCTCCTACGCCACGCTCGTCGCAACGTGGCTGATCGACCGCAATCACGAGTCGTCCGACCTCGCGTGGATGGCCGTCGTCTCCGGCGTGAGCGGCATCGGCTCGGGCGTCCTCGCCGCTGGAGCCTTCGTCACGGTCGGCGTGCTGTTCGGCGTCACGACGCGCGTCCAGCTCATGGAGCTGTCGCAGCTGAACGCGCCGCTCCTCCGCCGCCTGCAAGACGAGGCGCCGGGCACCTTCCACCACAGCGTCATCGTCGGAAACCTGGCCGAGCGCGCCGCCGATCTCGTCGGCGCCGACCCGCTGCTCACGCGCGTCGGCTGCTATTACCACGACATCGGCAAAGTGCTGCAACCCGGCCTCTACATCGAGAACCAGATGGGCGGCACGAGCCCGCACGAGGAGATGTCGCCCGAGGACAGCGCCAACGCGATCCAGCAACACGTCCTCGGCGGCGCCGAACTCGCACGCAAGCACGGCCTGCCGGCCCGCGTGCAGGCGTTCATCCCCGAGCATCACGGCACGCGCCTCGTCGCCTACTTCTATCGCAAAGCGGCAGAGGACGACCCCGGCGTCGACCCAGCGCTCTTCACCTACCCCGGCCCGCGTCCGCAGTCGAAGGAGACGGCGATCGTCATGCTCGCCGACTCGACCGAAGCCGTCGTCCGTAGCAGCCCAGATCGCTCGCCAGAACGCATCGATGCCCTCGTCGAGGAAGTGCTCGCAGAGCGCGTGGCCGAGGGCCAACTCGACGACAGCGACCTGACGCTGCGCGACCTCCGCACCATCGCCGAGTCATTCAAGGGCACGATGCGTGCGGTCTACCACCCGCGCGTCCAGTACCCCCAGCCCAC
>JANPBN010000486.1:0-1720 GCA_031430415.1 Dehalococcoidia bacterium | reverse complement strand
GCATCGACCTTGCCGTCCGCCAGGAGCTGGATCGCCTCGTCCTTCTTGTGCGCTTCGAAGTTCACGTCCTTGACGGGGTCGATACCGACGAACGTGAGAATAGTTGTCATGAAGGCGTAGTCGCCAGCGGTGGGCGCCACCTCGGTCACGGCAACCGTCTTCCCTCTGAGGTCGCGGATCGATTGGACGCGGTTGCTTCCGAACAACTCCCAGCAGCCGACGTGGGCGCCGGCGAAGAAGGTCATCGGATCTCCCGCGTCTAGGCCGGTGGCAGCGGCGGCCGCAAAAGTGAGGCACATATCCACCTCGCCGCTGGCCAGGCTCTTATTGAGGGCCACGGCGCCGGACAACTTGGCGTACTGTATGTCCGTGAACCCATCAGCTCGCAAGAAATCTTCGGCCAGGTACTGCGGCGACAAACAGATGGAAGGGATCTGCCCCAGCCGGATCGTCGTCGTCTCGAGTGGCGGGTCTACGGCCCCCGGCGTGCTCGTCGCACTGCCCGCGCTATCGTCCGAGCCGCAGCCGCCGAGCAGCACGGCGCCCGCGCCCACGGCGCCCACACTTGCAGCGACGCGCAGGAATTCGCGGCGGCTCAAGGCCTGAGATCGTTCGATGCGTTCGATGCGCCTATCCATATCGCTGCTCCCTTCTGTGGTGCGCGATGCGCGCGCCGTCCTCGGCGCGCTCACATCACACAGCCAATTCCCGCTTGATCTGCTTCAGGTAGCGCCAATCCGTCGCGCGGGCGATCAACTCATCCGGCGTGCTCTTGACGAGGCCCGCGTCCCTGAGCCGCAGCGCATAGAATCGCATGGTGTCCTCGGGGTTGAACTCACGCCAGGCGGCGTACGACACGCCGGTGATCGCATCGAGCGCTTCATCGTAGGTACGCGACGTGAAGCCTCCGTCTACGACGTATTGCGCGGCGCGCTCCGGTTCTCTGGCGCACACATCGGTCGCCTTCAAGATGGCGCGCAGCGCGCGCTTCGTCGCGGCGGGGTGCTTCTCGACGAAGTCTTTGTTTGCCGTGACCATGCCGCCGAAGTACTGCGACCACGGAGGGTCCACCGAGCCGTCGAGGACGACGTGCCCGATGTTGGCCTTCCGTAACAACGTCGAATTAGGGCGTGTCGAGGTCCACGCGTCCATCGTGCCTGCCACGATCTGCGCGATGAGATCGGCAGTGTTCGTCACCTCAACGAATTCAACGTCGTGTTCGAGATCGATGCCTACGTATGCCAGCAGCGCCGCCCAGAGGGAGTAGCGCACATCGGCCGCGTCCCCCTTCGCGCCCCAGATTCTCTTTCCCTTGAGGTCGCGCAGCGACTGCACCTTGTCGTTGCCGAATAGCTCGAAGGCGCTGCTGTGAACGCCAGCGAGAACGACGATCTGGTCGCCCGCATCTGCGACGGCCGGCAGCGACGACGCGGACCAGGTTAGACCGATGTCTATCTCGCCCGCGGCGACCGGCTGGACATCGAAGCCGCCAGTGGGCCCTACGTCGATGTACTGCACGTCGGTGAACCCTTCCGCCGGCAGGAACTGTTCGGCGACGTAGAGCGGGGCCAGGCGTGGGTTGAAAACGTCCTTGCCGACCCGGATCGTCGTCGTCTCCGTTGGCGCGTCGACGACGATGCCGGGCGTGCTCGTCGGGCTGCGCTTCCCGTCGTCCGAGCCGCAGCCGCCGAGCATCACGGCTCCCGCACCGACGGCGCCG
>JANPBN010000485.1:0-3397 GCA_031430415.1 Dehalococcoidia bacterium | reverse complement strand
GACTTCACACTCTCCCCCGAAATCAAGGAGATGCGCGCGAAGGTCAAGCAGTTCGTGGATGAGAAGGTCATCCCGAACGAACCGACGTTGTCCGAGCATGGTCCGGCAGCCGTCGCACTGATGAAGGATCTGCAGGCGCAGACCAAGGCGATGGGGATGTGGGCGTTGTTCATCGGGCCGGAGGCGGGCGGCACCGGCAAGGGCTTCCTGCCGTACGCCTTCATCAACGAGATCCTTGGCCGCAGCCCGTATGCGCCGCGGGCGTTCGGTTCCGCCGCGCCGGATACCGGCAACGCGGAAATCCTGCACATGTTCGGCACGCCGGATCAGAAGGAGCGGTTCATGAAGCCGCTCGTCGCCGGCGACATCCGCTCGTGCTTCTCGATGACGGAGCCCGAGGTATCAGGCGCCGACCCGACTGGACTGCGCACGCGTGCCGTGCGTGACGGCGACGAATGGGTGATCAACGGGCACAAGTGGTTCACGAGCGGCGCCATCGGAGCGTCGTTCGCGATCGTCATGGCGGTGACGGATCCGGATGCCGAGTCGCACCGTCGGATGAGCCAGGTCCTGGTGCCGACGGATACACCCGGCTTCAACATCATCCGGCCCGTTCCCGTGATGGGCGAGACCGATGGGGCACACTGCGAGATCATCTACGACAACGTGCGCGTGCCGGTCACGAACACGCTTGGGGAAGTGGGGGACGGCTTCCGGATCGCGCAGAAGCGCCTCGGGCCAGGGCGGATCCATCACTGCATGCGCTGGTTGGGGCAGATGCAGCGGGCGTTCGAGATCATGTGCAACTACGCGCTGACACGTCAGGTTGGCGGCGCACCGCTGGCGGAGAAGCAGACGATCCAGAACTGGATCGCCGACTCGGCCGCCGAGATCCAGGCCTGCCGTCTGCTCACGATGCACGCCGCGCACAAGATCGACAGCGGCGATGAAGCGCGCGTCGAGATCTCGACGATCAAGTTCTTCGGCGCAAAGGTGCTGCACGATGTCATCGACCGGGCGATCCAGACGCATGGTGCGCGCGGCGTCTCCGGCGATACGCCGCTGGAGAGCATGTACCGGAACGCCCGCGCCGCCCGCATCTACGACGGACCGGACGAGGTGCATCGCATGGTAGTGGCGCGGCGCATCCTCAACTCGTTCCGCAAGGGAGCCGGCTGGGAGTTCGAGTAGGGCCGGTGCCTACACGGGCTCCAGCACGGCGGTGACGCCGGCGGGCGTTTCGACGCGGATCGCGTCGCCGGGGCGGACGAGACCGCCCTCGATGACGATGCCCATGATGCCGGCGCGACGGACGATGCTCCCATCGGGCAGCTTTGAGACGACGCGCGAGAGCAGATTCTCATCGATGCCGTTGAGTTGCTTGCAGGGATTGCGCAGGCCGGTGATCTCGACGATGGCGGCGTCGCCGAAGTGCAGGCGCGCGCCCGGCGCGAGTTTGAACAGTGCGAGGCCGCGGGTTGTGATGTTCTCGCCCATCGCGCCAGGCGTGACGGTGATGCCGTGGGCCGCTAGTTCGTCGAACAACTCGGCGTGCATCAGGTGAACCTGGCGGAGATTCGGGGCATCGGGCGTGGCTGCGGCGCGCGAGCGGTGGCGCACGTTCGGGCCGGCGTGGTAATCGCCTTCGACACCGTGGCCCGCGATGAGCGTGACGACATCGTGTGGAACCTTGTTGATGCCCGGCGTGTCCTTGGCGTTGACGCTGACGACGACTGGTGCGGTCATCTCACCCTCGTTCAAAGCTGCGCAGTACTCGCGGATGTCCGGCCCCATGATATCGAACGGGCGAGACTCAGCCGTCGACCTCAACGGTCAATTCGACTTCGAGCGCGATGTTGAATGGGAGCGACGCAACGCCTACGGCGAGGCGCGCGTGGCGGCCGCGGTCGCCAAAGACATCGGTCAGCAGGTCGGAGGCGCCGTTGATGACCTGCGTGTGCTGGAGGAAGGTGGGCGTTGCGTTGACGGCGCCGAAGAGTCGGACGATCTGGCGGACGCTCCCGAGCGAGCCGAGTTCGTCGCGCAGCGTGGCGATCGCTCCGGCGGCGGCCACACGCGCCGCGTCGACACCAGCGTCGAGATCGAGCGACTCGCCGAGGCGGCCGAGGATGACGCTGCCATCGGCCCGGATCGGGATGTGGCCGGCGAGGTAGAGCACGTTGCCGCTGCGGACGGCGTGCCTGTAGTTGCCGGCAGGAGGCGGAATCGTCGGCAGTTCGATCCCGAGCGAAGCAAGCCGCTCTTCCGGCGTCGATGATTGCATGGTCATTGCGCAAATCCTTTCTCGCCGTAGCGGAATGCGCCGGGGTGATCGTCGGGCGCGACTTTTGCTTTGCCGCTCCACTCGTCGATGTCGATGCGGTACACGGCGGTCAATCCGAGTTCATCGTCGCTTGGAGTGGCGTAGTCGCGTTCGGGCGTGAGGTGGGGGAAGTATTTGTCGACCAGCAGCTGGAGCACACGCTCTTTCTCCGCGGGGTCTTCGATGACGGTGGCCCGGCCGAAGGCGACGACGCCGGTGTATTCGACGCTCATGCTGAAGGCGCGCTCCGCCGGCAGCAGGCGGCCCATCTCGGTCACGCTGAAGCAGACGGGCTCGGCAGCATCGACGTTTGTGCGTGTGCGCCCGGACCTTGCGGTGTGCATGTAGATGACGCGGGCGGCTTCATCGAACACGAACATGTTCGTGTTGATGAATGGCTGGCCCGCCGCAACCGTCGCGAGTGTGCCCAGCGGAGCGCGACGCAGCAGCGCCACGATCCAGGCGTCGTCGGCGACCTCGCGATCCTTTCGGCGCACTTCTGAGGGAGCGAGCGCAGCGTATTCTCGTGACATGGGACTCCTCCTGCGGCCATCATCGCCCCGAAGTGGTATGTACAAAAGCGCCAATATCGCCAATACTGCCAGTACCAATGCAGACTGAATCTTCCGCAAGCGTCCTTCCGCCGCTGATCCGTGAGTCGGATGCGCCGCTGCATCGCCAGCTCTACGACGGGGTGCGCGCAGCCGTGCTGGAGGGGCGGCTGCACGCGGGCGCGCGGCTGCCGGCGACACGGACACTCGCCCTGCAGCTGGGCGTGTCGCGGAACACCGTGTCTTTGGCCTTCGAGCAACTGATCGCCGAGGGGTATCTCGACGGGCGAGTGGGCGCTGGAACCTACGTGGCCGAGTCCCGCCCCGACGATTTGCTTCGCGTGCCCGTCGTCCCGTCGAGACGAGCTCCGAAGCAGCGCACTGACCTCGGACTGTCGGCGCGGGGCGCCGTGCTGGCGTCCACACGCGTCACGGCGCATCGACGGACGAACGCGCGGGCGTTTCGTGTTGGGATGGCCGACTTCCGGCTGTTTCCATTCGAGTTGTGGTCGCGCATCGTCGC
>JANPBN010000484.1:0-1977 GCA_031430415.1 Dehalococcoidia bacterium | reverse complement strand
AGCGGCCTCCGGCCAGCCGCTCCGCCGGCCCGCACACGCCACGAGCGCGCCGAATCGTACACGCTCTGCTCCCCCAATCCTCCACACACATCACCACAGCTTCGCGTTACTCGCCTCGAGGCCGGCGGCGATGGCTTCGACGGGGACGGACTGGGCGTTGGCGTGGTCGCGGAGGATGGCGGCCCAGGAGGGCTGCTCGGACTCGGGCATCCACTGGTCGTTGTCCCAGAGCTTCGAGCGGATGAAGCACTTGGGGCAGTGCAGGAACAGCTCCTCGACGTGCACGGCGATGGCGAGCGCGGGGCGCTTGTCCGCCACGATGCAGCGGTCGAGCACGGCGGCGTCGCGGACGATCTCGGCGCGGCCGTTGACGCGCAGCGTCCACTCGGCGCCGGGGATGATCATGAGCATGCCGAGGCGCGGATTCTCGAGGATGTTGCGGAGCGAGTCGGCGCGGGCGTTGCCGGGGCGGTCGGGGATGACGATCGTGTGCTCGTCGAGCACCTGCACGAAGCCGGGCTGGTCGCCCTTCGGCGAGACGTCGCAGCGGCCCTCGGCGTTCGACGTGGCGATCAGGGCGAACGACGAGCGGGCGATGAACGCGCGCGCGTGGTCGTCGACGATGTCGATCTCCTTGTCGAAGCGGCTATTCGGCGCGGGGATGACCTCGCGGAGCTGATCGAGCGTCGTGATCGTGTCGCGAAAGGTGGTGTCCGCCATGGTCGCTGCTCCTGTGAGATGCGGCCGCCGTGCGGGCCGCTGATGGCGGAGATCGTAGCACAATCGCGGGGCGTCGACGCGTGGCGACGGTGGGTCGCGGGCGGGGTGTGGCCCTCGGGCAAACCGGGGGCTGTTCCACTACCCAGCGATGCGGCCGCCGACGACGATGGCCATGCCGGCGGCGGTGACGAGCGCGAACTCCGCCAGCACGCCGCGGTCGAGGTGCTCGGTCAGGTAGTTCGAGATGACGCCGGTGGTGAGGTAGAAGACGAGGAGCAGGAAGACGCCGGCGAGGAAACCCTCAAGCGGCATGAAGTACAGCACCCAGCGCGCCTCGCCGAGAATGACGCCGATGCAGGCGGCGAAGACGAGCGCGCGCATCGGATCGGCCTCGGCCTCGCGGAAGATCTCGATGGCGAGGAGCATGCTGATGAGGCCGACGGCGAACGCTGCCGGCGCAAGGTCCACATCGAACCCGTAGACGACGGCGAAGAAGCCGAACGCCGTCAGGTACGTCACGACGTTGAGGACGAAGCGCGCCACCGGGAAGCGCTGGTGTCCGGGCTCGACGGAGGTGTGCTCGGCGTAGACCGTCGCGGCCATCAGCACGCTGGCGCCGGCGACGGCGGGGACGGCCCAGTAGGAGAGGATGACGTCTTCGAGGAAGAGGCCGGCCGATAGCGTGAAGAGCACGGGCACGAAGAGATGCGGCGACGTATCGGCGACGGTGTGGAACTCGCCCTTCGGATGCGCGCGGATGATGCCATCGGCGCCGAGCGCCATGATCGCGGTCAGCGCCAGGAGGATCCACGGACGCACCGGATCGATCGAGATGAAGAGCGACAGCCCGATGGCGAAGACGAGCGCCAGCAGCGGAATGCGGCCAACGCGCGACATGCGGGGCGACTGCTCGTCGTCGAGCGTCGCGTCATCGAGCGGCGCGGTGCTGCGTTCGAGCGTGGGAGATGAAGCCATATTCAAGACACCTCGGACACGCGAACGCCCCGATACCGGGGCGTGAACCTGTCCAAATGGGGACCCCGCGATCTTATCGCCGTAGCGCTCGGGGTGTCAACAATCGGCTTTGCCTGGGCTGCCTGAAGGCGGATGTCGGAGGTCGGGCTCCGCGCGTTCGACAACTGGGCGCGACACGCTGGATGGCGTGGGCACAAGGAGCGCCCACGGCGTGGTCGAATGCCGGATTCGCAGGGGAACATGCACAGGATTCACATATGTTGCAGCCACGCTACTTCCGCT
>JANPBN010000483.1:0-1791 GCA_031430415.1 Dehalococcoidia bacterium | reverse complement strand
CGCGCCGACGCACTGCAGTTCTCCGCGCGCCAGTGACGGCTTGAGGATGTTTGCCGCATCGACTGCGCCCTCGGCCGCGCCGGCGCCGACGAGCATGTGCAGCTCATCGACGAAGAGCACGCAGTTGCCGCTGCTCTTGATCTCCTCGATCACCTTCTTCAGGCGCTCCTCGAACTCACCCCGGTACTTCGTACCCGCGACCAGCGAGCCGATGTCCAGCGTGAGCAGGCGCTTGCCCTGCAGCGTCTCGGGCACGTCGCCCGCGCCGATGCGGTGCGCCAGACCCTCGGCGATCGCCGTCTTGCCGACGCCGGGCTCACCGATGAGCACGGGGTTGTTCTTCGTGCGGCGTGACAGGATCTGGATGACGCGCTCGATCTCCTTCGATCGGCCGATGACCGGGTCGAGCTTTCCGGCGCGCGCCGCGGCCGTCAGGTCCATGCCGAGTTGGTCGACAGTAGGTGTGCGCGTCGAGGACCTGGCCCCACCGGCGCCTGCGGTCTGCGGCATGCTCTGGCTCAGGATGCGCGTCGTCTCGGCGCGCACGCGCTCGAGGTTCACGCCCAGGCTCTCCAGCACTCCCGCGGCGATGCCTTCGCCCTCGCGGACGAGGCCGAGCAGCAGGTGCTCGGTACCGATGTAGTGGTGGTTGAGCCGGCGTGCTTCATCGACGGCCAGCTCGATGACCTTCTTGGCGCGAGGCGTCAGGCCGATCTCGCCGAGCACCGCGCGGTCGCCGCGTCCGATGATGAACTCCACCGCCGAACGAACCTTGTTCAGCTCGACGCCGAGATTCGCCAGCACCTTGGCCGCCACGCCGTCGCCCTCACGGACGAGGCCCAGCAGCAGGTGCTCCGTGCCGATGTAGTTGTGGTTGAAGCGCTGAGCCTCTTCCTGCGCCAGGGTGAGGACTCGCCGCGCGCGCTCTGTGAACTTGTCGAACCGGTCAGCCATCGCAGCGCTCCTGCCTTAATTGCTAACGTTACCTATCCAATTATAGCACCACTGAGGCGTTCAAGTCCAGAAGCAAGAGCGCCTTTCGGCGCTCTGTGTTCCTACTGTAAGGATGCTTCGGACGTTGATGGCTGCATCGCGACCAGCAATCCCCTTAATTCGTTGTCGCCCAGGCGGCTAATCCGCGTACGTAACTTACGCCTTGTCGTCGCTGTCGGATGCAGCGTCGTCGTCGGCTGCCGCTTCTTCAGCAGCCGCCGGCGTCTCGTCCTCGGTCGCTGCGACTTCCGCTTCTTCGACCGGCGCCTGGTCCGCTACGACTTCCGCTTCTTCGGCCGGTGCCTCGTCGGCTGCGACCTCCGCTGTCGGGGCGTCATCCGCCGTCACCTCGGCGATGGCCGCTTCCGGTGCGTCTGCGGCGGGTGCGTCGTCGTCCTCGGCGGCTGCGGCGGTGGCGCGCGCCATCGCCTGGGCCATCGCCGTCATCGGCGGCTCCTCGGGCTGACGCTCGCGAGGCGCCGGCGCCGGTGCCGGTGCGGGCGCCGGAGGCGTTGCCGGAGCAGAAGCTGCGGGTGCGTCCGCCGTCGCCGATGCCTCGGCCAGCACGAGTCCGTCCTCGCTCGCCGCGCTGATCGCGTCGTCTCCGGGTTCGCGGATGCGCGTCTGCACCGTGATGCCTTCGCGCTCCTCGAACTCCTTCTTCACGTCCTCTGGTACGTCCATCACTTCGCCGCCGTCGCTGAAGCGGAAGCCCATGCGCTCGCCGTCTTCACGGGCGTCGCGAAGGCTGAGGCCCAGGCGGTGCCGGTCGCGCTCGATGCGGACGATCTTCAGCGG
>JANPBN010000482.1:0-4184 GCA_031430415.1 Dehalococcoidia bacterium | reverse complement strand
GCGGTAGCAGTCGTCAAGCCGGCGGGTGCCCATCGCCGGAGAGCCTCGCAGGTCGAACTCACCGGCGACGGGAAGAATGCGCCCCGTCGGGATCATGGCATCGAGTTCGTAGCGCTCGTCCGCATCGATCAGCGCGCGTATCGCCTCACCCGGCCTCACTTCGCGCCGGAACCACGGATGCCAGCCGATGCCGCACGGATACGGGCGCTCGTCTGCGTGAAGCGTCACGCGCTGCCGAACGCCGTCATCGAGCGTCTCGATTTTCTGGATGGCGCGTCCGCCGAACGGCCACTCCCGTGGCATCGCGAGAGAGAGCGTGCATGCGTCCGCCGATGCCTCCTCGACCGTCCAGGCGGCGGTGTACCCGAAACCATGCAGCGCGTTCGGACCATTGTTCAGGGGCACCGAGTACGCCATGCCTTCAAACGTGAAGGCACCGCCGGCGATCCGGTTCGGCCACGGCACGAGGGCGTACGAGCCCCAGAGCAGCGGATCGCGCTCGGCCATCGGCCCAGGCGGTTCATGCAGGAGCGGCAGCCAATCGCCACCATCGCGTAGCGCCAACTGGGCGATGCGGCCACCGAACCCGGGTGCGACAACCACCCGGGTGCGCCCACGCCCGAGCGTGATGAGGTTCATGGCCGCTCCGGGACTCGGTGTGAGAGGATGTGGCTGCCGGACTAGGATTCGAACCTAGATTCACGGCTTCAAAGGCCGCTGTCCTACCGTTGAACGATCCGGCATCGCCCGGCGCCATGGTAGCGAATCGCGCCCGCCGAGGCTGCGCTGCGCACTGCGCCGCGGTGCCCGCGGTCCGGCGATGACCGCCCTCGTTTGATCGAAGGGGCGGCGCCATGCATAGTATCTGGGCTTCCACCGACACATCAGCACCTACACCCGAGGAGGGTTCGTTTCCATGCCATCATTCGCACTCAAGGTCGAGACCGTCTTCGGCGAAGGCTCGATCGCAGAACTGGGCCAGCGAGCCAAGGCGGCCGGCCTCAAGCACGCGCTCGTCGTCACAGACCCCGGCATCCGCGCCGCTGGCATCCTCGACTCGGTTCTCGCTTCCCTCGATGAGCAGGGTGTCGCGCACACGGTCTACGAGAACGTCACCCCGAACCCCACCATCCCCGAAGTCGACGGTGGCGTTCAGGCGATGAAGGATTCCGGCGCGGACTTCGTCATCGGCGTCGGCGGTGGCAGCGCTATCGATGCGGCGAAGGGTGTCGCCGTGACGGCGCACGAGGGCGGCGGCGCGAAGGACTACCTCTTCGGCGTCGGCAGCAAGCCCTTCCCCGGCGGCATGAAGACCCTCTTCGCCATCCCGACGACGTGCGGCACCGGCTCCGAGATCTCGCCCGCGGCCGTCATCACCGACCCCGACTCACACTACAAGCACCTGATGCTCAACTGCACGCCGATGGTCGCGATCCTCGACCCGAACCTCGTCGCAAAGATGCCCGCGCCCATCACGGCGGCGACCGGCATGGACGCCCTCACACACGCGATCGAGGCGTACACCAACCCGAACAACACGCCGTTCACCCGCATGTTCGCGACGCGCGCGATCCAGCAGATCAGCGCCCACCTGCGTACCGCCGTCAATGGCCCGGATCGTGTTACGGCGCTGAAGAACATGCTGTACGCCGCCGACATCGCCGGCCAATCGATGGCCGCCGGTCTCGGCCAGGTGCACGGACTGTCGCACGTTGTCAGCGGCCGTCTCGGTACGCCGCACGGCGTCGCGAACGCCATCCTGCTGTCGCAGGTGCTGGACTTCCACAAGGAGTTTTACCCCGACCAACTGCAGGAGATCGCGCCACTTATGGGCATCAACTCGTTCGGCATGCCGCCCGCCGAAGCGGCGAAGGCCGTGGTCGCCGCCGTGCGCAGCCTCCGCGACGACATCAAGGTGCCGTCAAAGCTGAGCGACGTCGGGATGAAGGAGTCGGACATTCCGCAGTTCGTCGAGGACGCGCAGAAGTCGCAGGGCATCTTTATCATCGCCCCGCGCTCGGTGACCGGCGACGACCTCGCTGCGATCTACAAGAGCGCGCTCTAGTCGCCGTTGTCGAGAGCACGATCACGATCTGGGGGACGAGGCCGCCGCGGCCTCGTCCCTTTCTCGTCCCGCCTGAAGGCGAACACGGCGGCGGGAGGATGTGCCACGAACGCAGAACGATCCCCGCTGCACCTTCGAGGTGGCTCCGGCGCATGACTTTTGACATAACGCCTTGAGCGCCGCCCTCGGCACGCCTAGAATGCCAATCACGAGGGTATCGGTTGAAGGCGGACTTTGGCATTGATCTGGACGAAGTACGCCGCGTCATCGACGCTGCGGAGGTGCTTGTCGTGCGCTTCTCGATCACCGACCGCCGCCTCCTCGTCGATGCCCGGACGAGCGGGGAAGAGGGTCCCATGATCCGCGTCGTGCCGCCGGTCGCCTCTGGCGAGGAGCGGTTCCGCGCGCTGAAGGTGATGCGCCCCCGCTTCCGGACTCCCGGCCGCATTCTGACGTTCCAGTGGCCGCGGCACGCTCGCGCGCTGGAGGAAGCTGGCATCTGGGGGCACCTCGCGCGGCGCCTCGTCGGCCTTGGCTCCACCGACACCGCCGGCCACTGCGACGAGGCCTTCCGCGAACTGATATCGGAGGAGAGAAAGATCGAGATCAACGCGATCACGGGTGGTGAGGGCTTTAAGACGCTCTGGTCGACAGACATGCCCGCCGATGAGTAACCCGGTCATCGATCTCCGCTCCGATACCGTCACGGTGCCCTCGCCGGAGATGCGCCGCGCGATGGCTGAGGCGCCCGTCGGCGACGACGTCTACGGCGAAGATCCGAGCGTGCGGCGCCTCGAGGAGTTGGCTGCGGAGCGTACCGGCAAGGAAGGAGGCCTGTTCGTCGCCAGCGGCACGATGAGCAATCTCGTCGCCATCCTCGCCCACTGCGGCCGCGGCGACGAAGCGATCGCCGGCGCCGAGTCGCACATCGTCCACTACGAGGTGGCGGGCGCTGCCGCCGTCGCCGCCGTCCAGGTGCGCACCGTCGCGAACGACGCACGTGGCCGCATCGATCCGGCGGAGGTGGAGTCACTGATCCGCGGCCAGAACGTTCACACGCCATCGACCGCCCTGGTCTGCCTCGAGAACACACAGAACCGCTGCTCGGGCGCGGCGATCTCCCTCGACGACACCGCCGAGCTCGCCGCAGTCGCGCATCGCCATGGCGCAAAGGTGCACATCGACGGCGCGCGTATCTTCAACGCGGCACTCGCATTGGGCGTCAGCGTCGCTGACATGGTGGAGCCTGCCGACTCGATCGGCTTCTGCCTCTCGAAGGGCCTCGCCGCGCCCGTCGGCTCCGTGCTCTGCGGTGATGCTGCGTTCATCGGACGGGCGCGGAAGATGCGCAAGATGCTCGGCGGCGGCATGCGCCAAGGCGGCATCATCGCCGCGGCTGGCGTCTACGCGCTGGAACACAACGTCGATCGTCTCGCCGAGGACCACGAGAACGCGCGCGCCCTCGCCCGCGGCCTTGCGTCGCTCCCGAACGTCCACGGCCTCGACCCTACCGCGATCGATACGAACATCGTCATCTTCGGCGTGCGCGGCGACCATCTCGCCTTCCTGCGCGCGCTGAAGCAGTCCGGCGTGCTCGCTGGATCACCGAGGCATGGAGACATCCGCATGGTCACGCACTACGGCATCGATCGCGCTGATATCGACGAGGTCGTCGCGCGCGCGGCTGCCCTCGCGACGGCCAAGGTATGAGACCGCCAGCGGCCATCGCCGCCGCGCTCATCGGCGCAACGCTGATCGCCGCGGCAGGATGCGGCGCCAGCGATCCGCCGAAGACGAACGAGATCGTCGACTCGATGCCCTGGTCGTCCGCCGAGGCGTACACCTACGACCTCGTCAACTCGAAGCGCGAGAAGCAGGGCGAAGGCATCATCAGCATCGTTCCGCAGGGCGATGGCTGGGTGATCTCGCAGCAGTTCTCGGACCCCGACGGCAACGCCGATCGCTCCGTCGTGACCGTCGCGCGTTCGCTGCTGCCGATCGCCGGCCGCCGCACGATCGTCAGCGTCGACGAGAATCGCCGCGAAGAACTGACGACGTCGTACGGCGATCTGAACGATGGCTCGCACGGCGTGCAGATTCGCCAGCAGACCTACAAGCC
>JANPBN010000481.1:0-4938 GCA_031430415.1 Dehalococcoidia bacterium | reverse complement strand
GGTGCGCCTTCGATCGTGCCGGTGGTGTTGATGTAGTCGATGATGGCATCGACCTGTGGGGCGTCGTATCCGAGGCGACGGAGCGCACGTGGAACCGTCTGATTGACGATCTTGAGCATGCCGCCGCCGACGAGCTTCTTGTATTTCACGAGCGCGATATCCGGCTCGATGCCCGTCGTGTCGCAGTCCATCATGAATGCGATCGTTCCTGTGGGTGCGAGCACTGTCGCTTGCGCGTTTCGGTAACCAAACTTCGTGCCGAGCTCCAGTGCATCATCCCACGACTGCTGCGCTGCATCGATCATGTGCGTCGGTGCAAGCGCCTTCTCTATTGTACGCGATGCGTCACGATGTTTCGCAACTACGCGCAACATGGGGTCGCGGTTTTCGTGGAACGCGGCGAACGGTCCGACGCGTTGCGCGATCGCAGCGGAGGTCGCGTACGCGTGTCCGGTCATCAACGCAGTGATCGCCGCGGCGTATGCGCGGCCCTCATCGCTGTCGTACGGAAGGCCGAGCGACATGAGCAGCGCGCCGAGGTTTGCGTAGCCGAGTCCGAGCTGACGCATGGCGATCGTGTTCTCGCCGATCTGCGCGGTCGGGTAGCTGGAGTTGCCGACGATTATCTCCTGCGCCCAGATCGTAACGGCGACGGCGCGGCGGAACGATTCGACATCGAACACGTCGTCATCGCCGATGAACTTGATGAGGTTCAGCGATGCGAGGTTACACGCCGAGTTGTCGATGTGCATGTACTCGGAGCAGGGGTTGCTGGCGTTGATGCGCGCGGTGTTGGCGCACGTGTGCCAGTCGTTGATGGTGGTGTCGTACTGCATGCCGGGGTCGCCGCAGGCCCAGGCGGCGGCGGCGATCTTCTGGAGCAGCTCGCGCGCATCGACCGTATCGACGGACGAGCTATCGAGGACGCTGCGGAGGGTCCAGTCGCGGCCGGCGACGGCGGCGGACATGAACTCATCGGTCACGCGGACGGAGTTATTGGCGTTCTGGAACTGGATGGAGGACCAGGCATCGCCGTTCAGGGACATGTCCCAGCCAGCTTCGCCCAGGGCATAGGCCTTCCGCTCCTCGTTGGCCTTGCACTCGACGAACTCGAAGATGTCCGGGTGGTCGGCGTTGAGGACGACCATCTTCGCGGCGCGGCGGGTCTTGCCGCCCGACTTGATGGATCCGGCGATGCTGTCGGCGCCTCGCATGAAGCTGACGGGGCCGCTGGCCGCGCCGCCGGCCGAGAGGGTCTCGCGGCTGGAGCGAATGGGCGACAGGTTGACGCCGGAGCCGGAGCCACCCTTGAAGATCATGCCTTCGGTCTTACACCAGTCCATGATGGATTCCATGGTGTCATCGACCGAGAGGATGAAGCAGGCGGAGCACTGGGGCTTCTCTTCGACGCCGACGTTGAACCAGACGGGGCTGTTGAATGCCATCTTCTGGTGGACAAGCAGATGCGTCAATTCGTCGTAGAAGGTCTTGGCCTCGCCGTCGTTCTCGAAGTAGTTATCGTTCATTCCCCAGGCGGTGATGGTCTGCGCGACGCGGGTGATCATCTGGCGAACGCTGCGCTCGCGTGCAGGCGTGCCGATCTTGCCGCGGAAGTACTTGGAGACGACGACGTTGGTGGCAGTCTGGGACCAGGCGGCGGGAATCTCGACATCGATCTGCTCGAAGAACGACGTACCGGTCTCATCGGAGATGGAGGCGGTGCGGAATTCCCATGTCAGGTTGTCGAAGGGATCCTCGCCGGTGCGCGTGAAGAAGCGCTCAACGGTGAGGGCGGTGGTCGCGAGGGATCTGCGGGCGTCTGGTTCGGCCTGGAGGACCATGGGAGCGGGATTCCTTTCGCTGCTAGCCTGCCATGATGGCGACAACCAGGTGGGCGCACGTCGCGATCGCACGCTTCTCCGGAATGTTCCGTAGGTGGTTGGCGCCGGGGTCAGCACCAGACTGCGTGAGTGCGTTCCTCATCGCAACCGTTCCATCGATTTTCCTTCCAACATGTCGAAGCACCTAATCCCCCGTTACGTCTTGCGCTCCAAACGCTGCGGCGCCGGCTCGCTGTTCGCGAGGCAGCGCCGCGATCTTCTTCTGTCTAGTTCCGCGCCTGGAGTGCACCCTCCGCGCGGTACGTGTGCCATTGCTGAGCGAGGTCGCGCGCGATATCGCGTGGCTCTACGGCGCGCAGACTGACGGGCGACCGCCCGGTGCGCAGCGACGAGAGCAGGCGTTCGAACTGCGACTCATCGATGCCGGCGAGACGGTAGTCGGTAAGCAGCGCGAGCCGGTCTTCGAGCGCGGCGCGTCGCAGTGCGCCGTTCGCTGACGCGAGTTGGCGGCGCAGGTCGGACACGGCGTCCTCGAAAAACAGTTCTACGCGGCTCACGGTGCATCACTCCGGACGATGTGGAGCGCCGGAGCGTCTTCGCGCTCGGCGTCGTATGCAGGGTCATCCTCGGGGGCCAGCACGGGTGCGCTGTAGCCGGCAGCGAGATGGGCGGGGACGGTCTCGATGATCCGGAGGCGGTAGACCGAAATGCGCTGCGCTGTTGCGCCTTGCAGCTTGAAGGTCAGGTGCCGGTCGCTGATGTCGTAGGTTGCGTCGTTGTCGAGGGTCAGCTTGAGGGCGCCGCGCTGGCGTTCGAGCATGTGCATCTCCCACGCCGGCCACATGGTGACTTCGGCGCGGTCGCGATTGATCTCGCAGGGTCCGCTGGCGATGAATTCGCCTTCCTGGTTTGTCAGCTTGCCTTCGACTCGCACCGGCTCTCCTTGCCTGGTTCGACGCTTGATCGGGATTCGGCGTGGTTACTGCGCCTGACGACGTCCCCTCTTCGGTTGCTCCCGTGGCGCCGGCGCCTGTCCCGTGAATGGGACAGGAGTCTGCACCGGCCGCACCGGGCGGCGGGTACGGGTTCGTGATATCGGTGCGGCCGGTCGCAGCCGAAGAGAGGGTGGGGTGAACTCGGGCTCTTCAAGCAGCGGGAGCTGCAGGCGCGCCGGCTGGGCGCCGGTCGCGAGCGCTTCGAGTTCACTCCGGAGCGCTTCGATGTCCGCGAATTGGCGGTACACGCTGGCGAAGCGCACGTAGGCGATGGGGTCGAGGTCGCGGAGGCGCTCCATGACGAGTTCGCCGATGATGCTCGATGCAACTTCGGCATGCCCGCTCTTGTAGAGCGTCTGCTCGATGTCCGCGGCGATGTTCTCAAGGGCATTCGTGGCGAGTGGCCGCTTGTCGCAGGCTTTGTGGAGTCCCGAGAGGAGCTTCTCGCGGGAGAACTCCTCACGGCGCTTGTCCTTCTTGGCGACATAGAGCGCAACGGCCTGCAGACGTTCGTACGTGGTGAAGCGGCCGATGCACTCGGGGTTCAGGCATTCGCGCCGACGGCGAATGGAGTCATCGACATCACGCGAGTCGATGACCTTCGAATCCTGGCAGCCACAAAATGGGCAGCGCATCGTGATTCTATGCCCCTCCCTGGGCGCGCGGGGAACGTCCGATCCCCGAGTGCTCCGCGAGCGTATCACTAGATATAGTGCCTGTCAACGGTCTACGGGGCCATCTAACGCTATATCTTGCGATTGGTGTGCCTCGGTGAGGGCTCTCTCGGACGTGGCTGGGAGGGTGTGGGCGTCTTACGTTGGCGCTGCCGCCGGGGTTATGTAGTAGAATCACAGCCGTAGCCTATGCTCCCGGTTCTGTGGTGCCTGCCCGTACCACCTCACCGGGTCGGGCTACTTTTATTCTCCGAGTGACCCTCCCTTCGCGGGAGATTCGATGCGGGGAGCCGGGCGCAGCCGTGGGCGGCATCATCTCCCGCCTCCCACGGCGCGCCCGTTTTTCGTGCCAGCGCGTGGTTGTGTGATGGGCTCTGCGGAAAAATGACGGAGCCGTGAGCGGCGCCATCTCCCAATGCGTCGCTCACGGCCCGTACGTTTCTTTCCCTGGTGGGGGAAAGTTCCGGAAGGAACCTCCGGAAACTCAGGCTAGACAGGCACCTCCTTCCCTCCGACTGACCCGAACGCCCTTAGCGCGCCACGACGGTGCGGCGCAGGAACGTTGGAAGTTCCGTGTCGTTGACGTCCGGCGCAGCGGCCTCGGGCCGCAGCAGCTCGGGCGCCGCGAAGGTTTCGGCCGCATCGGCGGTGACGCTGATGGCGTCGTCTGGCGGGGCGGCCTTGCGGAATTGCTCCGGTATCGGGTGGACGGCGACGGGCCGCGCGAACCCGGTCGCGATGACGGTGATCTTCACCTCGTCGCCGATCTTGGGGTCGATGGCCGTGCCGAAGATGATCTCGGCGTCCGGGTCGACGACGTCGGCGATGATGTCGGCAGCGATGCGCAGCTCTTGCAAGCCGAGCGTGCGGCCGCCGGTGATGTTGAAGAGCACGCCCCGCGCGCCGTTGATAGCGACATCGAGCAGGGGGCTGGCGATCGCCATGCGTGCAGCGTCGGCCGCGCGATCGGGTCCGGTGCCACGGCCGATCGCCATGAGCGCCGGACCGGCCTCCGACATGATCTTGCGGACATCGGCGAAGTCGAGGTTGATCTCGCCGGGCAGCGTGATGATCTCGCTGATGCCCTGGATGCCCTGGAGCAGAATGTCATCGGCCTCGCGGAAGGCGTCTTCTACGGTCGACTTCTCGTCGCACGTGGCGAGGAGCCGGTCATTTGGGATGACGATGAGCGTGTCGACCTTGTCCTGCAGGCGCTGGATGCCCTCTTCGGCCTGTCGCAGGCGCTTCTTCCCCTCGAAGCCGAAGGGCTTGGTGACGACGCCGATGGTGAGGGCGCCGACCTCCTTCGCGACTTCGGCGACGATGGGCGATGCACCGGTGCCGGTGCCGCCGCCCATGCCTGCGGTGACGAACACCATCTCGCAGCCGCGAAGAGCCTCCAGGAGTTCTTCGCGCGACTCCTCGGCG
>JANPBN010000480.1:0-1793 GCA_031430415.1 Dehalococcoidia bacterium | reverse complement strand
AGCGGGTGCCGTAGTACCCGGGCATGTACTTCGCCGTGATGCCCGCGTGATGCGGCGCCTCCGCGAAGGCCGTTAGCACGAAGCCCGCAGCAAGCTGGCCGCCGATCTGCGTGGCGAGCGAGTGGCTGTACTCCAGCGGCCGGTCGCCGACGAAGCGCGCCCGCTCTTCGGCCGTCATGTGGGTCAGGTCGCTGTAGGGCAGGTGATGGCGCACGACGAGTTCGCCGCGCTCTTCGGCCTCGCGGTCGAAGATGAAGATGTCCGGGTTCATGAAGCCGGCGAGCAGCACCCCGCCCGGCCGCAGCACACGATGACACTCACGCCACACCGGCGCGATCTCGGGGCAGAAGAGGTTGGACACCGGATGGAAGACGAGGTCGAAGCTCGCATCGGCGAACGCCGAGAGGTCGCGCATGTCGCCGAGGCGTGTCGCGATCGCCAGGCCTTCCCGCTCGGCGACGGCGCGGTCGCGTTCGAGCTGCCGCGGCGAGTTGTCCAGCACCGTGACGTTGGCGCCGGCCGCTGCGAGCACCGGCCCCTGCTGGCCACCGCCGGACGCGAGGCAGAGCACGTCGATCCCGCGCATCTCCGCCGGGAACCAGTCGCGTTGCACGGGCTCGTAGCCGATCAGCACGACGGACCAGTCGCCCGTGCGGGCACGCGCAATCACGTCAGCGCCGACGGGCACCGTCCACTCGTTCCCTTGCTCGACCTGCGCATCCCACGCAGCGCGATTGTGCGCGACCGGGTCGATGTCGTTTGTCATGGAGAGAGGATAGCGCCCGTGCCGACGGTGGATAGCCGTCAGCGAGGAACGATGCCTACCGCATAACTCCCGCGCCCCGCAGAATGGCGCCATGAAGCTTGCGCTCAACGGGGCGACGATCATGCACTCGCCGCTGGCCGATGATGTCGAGATCGCGGCAGAGACCGGATTCTCGGCGCTCGAGGTGTGGGCCGGCAAGGTGGGCGACTACACGCGCACGCGGCCAATCGAGGACCTGGCGCACAAGCTGCGTTCGTTGAACGTGACGCCGTGGTGCATTAACTCGATCGAAAACATAACCTATCGCGATGCTGTCGGACGGCGCGAACTCGTGGCGGAACTGGGACGCACGGTCGCGCTGGCGCGTGCGATCGGCGCACCGAGCATCGTCGTCGTGCCGGGGCGGCGGCCCGATGGCTTCAATCGCCACGAGTCTGTGCGCGATGCTGTCGAAGTGCTGCGTGCTATGTCCGATGTCGCCGGCGAGGTTGGGTTGGCGTTCGAGTTTCTTGGCAAGCCGGGCTGCGCCGTGCCGGTGCTCGACATGGCGGTCGACATCGTGACGCAGGTGGATCGCCCGAACGTGGGCATGGTGATCGATACGTTCCACTTTCACGCCGGTGGCAGCCGCTTTCAGGACATCGGCCGGGTGCCGCCGGAGAAGCTGTTTGTCGTGCATCTCAACGGCTGCGAGGATCGGCCGCGTCATGAGTTGACGGACGCCCACCGCCTGTATCCCGGCGAGGGCGCGATCCCGATTGCCGACATCCTCTCGCGGCTGCACGCGCTCGGTTGGGACGGCACGGCGTCGATTGAGATCTTCCGTCCCGAGTACTGGGAGGATGACCCGCGCACGGTCGCACGAACGGCGTACGCTGCGGCCAAGGGCGTCGCCGAGGCGGCGGGGTTCTCGATCACATGAGCGACGGACGCCTCCGCATCGGCTTCGCAGGTGCCGGGTTCATCGCGAACGTCCACGCCGGCCTGCTTGCGAGCGATGCTCGCGTTCGGGTCGCGGCGGCGTACG
>JANPBN010000479.1:0-1633 GCA_031430415.1 Dehalococcoidia bacterium | reverse complement strand
AGAAGAACTCCGAAACGTCATGGCGCTGCTCGGCAGCCCAACGATTGCGGACATTACGCGCAATCACGTCGCATAGAGAATCGGCACGGTGGTACCAGTGCCCTGCCTTCTGCGAGACGCAGACCTCTCCATCTCGAACTGCACGATGCCATCGCTCGCGGACGATCTCGCGGTTGGCTCGACTCCCACGTTCGGCACCCGGCCTGGGATGGAGCGCCATCTTCGATTGTCGTAGCCCTGGGGTGCGCTAGTTGATTGGCACGGTCAGCGCACCTGCAAAGACCTGCCATGCGAGCGCCGACTTTGCTGTGAGGCTCAGGAGGATGTAGCCGTACTCGCCGAACATGTACTGGCGCCATGGTCCGATCCGACGGTACTGCAGCCACATATTGAGGGCGAAGAGCGTGTACCAGACGAACAGCGAGACGAAGATCGCGTAGACGAACCCGGGCGGGTTGCCGGGGCCTGTTCCCGGGGACCAGAGATAGAGCGCGATCACGGCCCAGGGCACGCTACCGGCGATGCAGCCGAAGTAGAACGGCGTCCAGTTCACGCGCTTGCCGGGCCGATTGTTCGTCTCCATCAATAGTCCGAAGAACAGCATCATCGCGTTCAGCGAGAAGATGAGGATCAGACTTCCGAGGTCAAACATGCCCGGAAGGATGGCGATGACGGCGATCATCAGGGAGGCGCTGGCCGCGTACTCCCACCAGCGCACATAGTTGATCGAGCGTCGCAGGTTCGCGAGATACCAACCGTGGACTCCGGGCATCACGACGAGCGCATGTGCGAATGCGGAGATGAAGAGGAACGCGGCGACCAATGGGGCCAATTGGAGATCGAACACCGTTCGCGTCGAGGTCTCGAGCGACCGGGATCCTTCATTGAAGCGGAGAAACGATGTCTGGATCGGCACGGACACGCCGTTGCTCAACGCGAGAATCGCTGCGCCTTGCACCGCATGCAGTACCGCCATTCCGGCGTTGAACCAGCGCAGCCTGTTCCACCGCTGACCGTCGTTCACGATACCCATGCCCTCCACTCACGCAAAAGCGCTGGCTACGCTATCCCACCGGATACGCAACGGCGATCTCAATCGCGGCGGAGATCGGATCGCCTGACAGGAGCATCGCGCCACAGGCATCGGCGATCGGCTGCGTCGCACCGGCGCCGGCTATTGCGACGCGAGCGGACTTCGAGATCTGCTGCAGGGACGCACTCATCGTGGCGAAGTTCAGGGGATCCGGTGACGCCAGGACGACGAGCGCGGGCATCATGCGTTCGACCGCATGGACGAGATCGTTCGAGGGCGTTCGCGCTCCCAGAAAGGTGATCCGCCAGCCGCGGTTGCCGAGGGCGATCCCAAGCATCATGAGCGGGATGTCGTGTTCTTCGTCCGGCGGGCAGGCAAGGAGCGCGCGCGGCCCGCTGCCGTCTTCCCAGCCGCGCGAAAGTCCGCCCAAGCGTCGGCGGATCAGGTGGCTCGCGAAGTGCTCCTGCGCAACGGTCAGCTCACCCTGCTGCCAAAGCTGGCCGATCTCGCGGAGTACGGGCAGAAACACCGATCGCATCACGGTTTCGGCGTCGAACTCCATGAGGAGTTGGTCGATCGAGCGATGTGCCTCGGTTTCAT
>JANPBN010000478.1:0-2004 GCA_031430415.1 Dehalococcoidia bacterium | reverse complement strand
CAGGCACTCGAAGTCACGCAAGGCGGAGACAACGCCTCCCAGGCGATCGACGGCGAGATCTGGACCCTAGCTCAGTTGGCGCGCCAGACACCGATCGTATCGACAATCTTCGCTGCGAGTGAGCAGGACGAGATGCTACCGGCGCTTCGACGTGAGCAGGCAGCGACCGCATTCGTTACCGCGTTTGATGCGCTGATCGAGCGGCACAGCGCGCGATCGCAGGGGTGGGATCTCGCTCTGGAGACGTGGCGCGAGCGGCCCGAAGCGCCGCTCTCGCTGATTCGGGCGCAGACGGCCGCCAAGAGCGTCTCTCCCGACGCGATGTCGGCTCGGAGCGCCGAACTACGCGCAGCCGCCATCGATCGTGCGCTTTCCGCGCTGCCGGCAAGTACGCACGAGACATTCAGACAGACGGTCGCCGAAGTCAAAGGTTACGTCGGCGTGCGCGAAGGACGCGCGTACTGGCAGATGACGCTCACGGGCGCTGTCCGCGGACTGATGCTTCGCGTCGGCGAAGCGCTCGTCGCCGGTGGACGCGTGGACCGCGCTGACGACGCGCTGTTCCTGACCCCGGACGATCTGTCCGCGAGCGCGACTTCCGATCTGCGGCCACTCGTGCACGAACGCCGCCAGGCCTGGGAGCGCTGGAAGCTGCTCGTGACGCCGCTGGTGATTGGCACCCCGGGCGCGATCGCAGAACTGGCGACGGCCGGGCAGGAGGCGTTTCGAGGCGCGCCGGCCAGCCGCGGGGAAGTCACTGGCACGGCGCGCATTCTGAGCGGACCGGAGGACGGCGCGCGGCTGAAGCCCGGCGACATCCTCGTCTGCGTGATGACGACGCCGGCGTGGACGCCGCTCTTCGGAATCGCGGGCGGCATCATCACCGAGACGGGCGGCGCGCTATCACATCCGGCGATCACAGCGCGGGAATACGGCATCCCGGCGGTGGTGGCGCTACAGGGGGCGACAACGCGCATACGCGAAGGACAGACGGTGACGTTGAACGGTGGCACGGGCGTCGTATCCTTGGAGGGATGAGACGAGCCAATCCTACGCCGGTGCCCGCGTGAACGAGCCAACCTCGGTCGCGTCTCGCGTCAGACCACACCGAGAGATCGACGGCATCTCGGCAATCCTCGTGCCGTTCACGGCTAGCGGACAGATCGACTGGCCGGCGCTGGAGGCGCACATCGCGCGGACGGCAGAGGCGGGGTTGAGGCCGGCGGTCAACATGGACACCGGCTACGTCCAGCTGCTTGCCGATGCCGACAAGGCACGCGTGCTCGATCTGGCGGCGAGCGTTACCGGCGGCGCGTTCGTAGCCGGCGCGTACGTCGCCGACGTGAGCGGTGCAACTTTCGATCCGGACGCGTACATCCGCGCGGCGACGGCTGTCGCCCAGCGTGGAGGAACACCGGTGATCTTTCCATCGCACGGACTGAATGCGCTGGAGGACGAGCGGTGGGTCGGCGCGCTGGCGGCGATCGGGACGGCGCTCGACCGCTTCATCGGCTTCGAACTCGGGGCGATGTTCGTGCCGTACGGTCGCATCGTATCCCTCGCGGCGTATCGCGGGATGATGGCGATCCCGCAGTGCATCGGCGCGAAGCATTCGTCGCTGGATCGCGCGCTCGAGTGGGAGCGCCTGGCGCTACGCGACGAAGCACGGCCGGAGTTCAAGGTCTACACCGGCAATGACCTTGCCATCGACATGGTGATGTACGGATCGGATTACCTGCTGGGACTCTCGACCTTCGCGCCCGATGCGTTCGCGATCCGGGATCGCATGTGGGCCGCTGGCGATCCGGCCTTCTATGAGCTCAACGACCTCCTGCAATACCTGGGCCAGTTCGCGTTTCGGGCGCCGGTGCCGGGCTATCGCCATGACGCGGCGATGTTCCTGGAACTGCGCGGCTGGGCGCAGTCCGACGCGACGCCGCCGGACGCCCCGCGCAGGCCGGAGTCCGATCGCGCCGTGCTGGCGGATATCCTCGCGCGGCTGCA
>JANPBN010000477.1:0-3093 GCA_031430415.1 Dehalococcoidia bacterium | reverse complement strand
TTGCCTTCACCACGGAGCCAAACACCACCCCCACTGACGTCCCCCTGGGGGGGCTGGGTTTGGGCCCGGGCCGGTCGGATATGGGCCCCCGGGGGCGGGGCGGCCGGGGGGCCCCCCGCTCCTCCTTCTTGTCCGTTCGCGGAGTCTGCGGAACACTGTGCATACATGGCAGCCCCAAGTTCCGTCGTTCATCGCCACCGGCCTGCACCCGAAGACACCGACGCAGCGCCTACCAGGTCGCCGCTGATCGTTGCCGCGCCCGCGGCGGCCGCATTGGCCGGCATGGCGGCGGAGTGGCTCGATGTCACCGCGCTGCGCTATCCGCTGCTTCTCCTCGTCGGCCTGGGTGTGCTCGCGACGGCGTGGGCGCTCCTCGGATCCCGCCGCGATGCACGGGCGTTCGCCTTGGCTATCGCGCTCGGGATGGCGACATGGGCGTCGGCTGAGGCGCTCTACGTCGCCCTGCACACCATGCGCAGTCAGCCATTCGAGGCGGAGCGCTTCGGGCCGCAGTGGGCGCAGGCGCTCGGGCTGATCGGCGTCCACGGCCTCTTCCTCGGCGCGCCGACCGGGATCGCTGCGGCGCTTCTGCTTCATTCGGGCGCGGTCCTCCGCCGCGCACGCCGCCGATGAACGACCCGGCCCACGGGCAGGCGGATCTGCCGCTGACACGGCTGCGCCTCGTGCTCCTCGGCGTCGGCGGCGCCATGTTTCTGGCGCAGATCGCCGGTGCGGCTGCCGTCGCGCCTGCGGTTACCGGCCCGGGCGATGCCAACGCGACCGTGCTGGCCGGCCTGTGGGTTGCCTGCATTGCCTGGTCGGTGGCGGCGGCGCTCTGCCTGATCCGGCAGGCAGATCTGCCGGACATCGCGACGGCATCGATGATCGTCACGATCCCCGCGTGCGGCGCGTTCTCGCTCGCCGCCGCGTACGCGGTGCGCGACACGCAGCACGGCACCAACCTCAGCGATGCCTTGATGCTCGGTGTCACGGGCGGCGGCCTGACCGCCATGATCGTCTGGGGCATATCGATGGCCGTCGCTCGCGCGCTAAAGCTTCCGCGCGGCCCCGAGTTGGATCGCGCATCGTAGCGCGAAACGAGAAGGCGCGCACCAGCCCGGTGCGCGCCCTCAAACATGAACTCTGTGCTCTCTGTGCCTCTGCTCGGCCCCCGAACGGCGCGGGCGTTTTACCTCGCCGCCCCGACGCCCGCGTTGGCACGCAGCGCTTCCGCCTTGTCCGTCAGCTCCCACGGCGCGTCGATGTCGTCCCGCCCGAAGTGGCCGTACGCCGCCGTCGCGCGATAGATCGGCCGCCGTAGCCGCAGGTCGCGGATGATCGCCGCCGGCCGCAGGTCGAAGTGCTCCTTCACCAGCGCGAGGATGCGGTCATCATCGATGCGTCCGGTGCCGAACGTCTCGACAGCCATCGATGTCGGGTGGGCGACGCCGATCGCGTACGACAGCTGGAACTCGACGCGCTCGGCAAGGCCGGCGGCGACGATGTTCTTCGCGACGTAGCGTGCCGCGTAGGCGCCGGAGCGATCGACCTTGGTCGGATCCTTGCCGCTGAACGCCCCGCCGCCGTGACGGGCGATGCCGCCATAGCTATCGACGATGATCTTGCGGCCCGTGAGGCCGGCGTCCCCCATCGGTCCGCCGATGACGAAGCGGCCCGTCGGGTTGATGTACGTGCGCGGCGCCTGGCGGACGAGATCGGGCGGGAGGATCGGCTTGATCACCCGTTCGAGTACGTCGTTGCGCAGCGCTTCGGACGAGATGTCAGGGTCGTGCTGCGTCGAGATGACGACGGTGTCGATGCGGACGGGCTTGCCATACTCGTACTCGACCGTCACCTGCGACTTGCCATCGGGCCGGAGGTACGGCAGTTCGCCGCTCTTGCGGAGCATCGCCAGTTGCCGGCAGAGGCGGTGCGCCAGCGAGATCGTCAGCGGCATGTACTCCGGTGTTTCGTTGCAGGCGAAACCGAACATCATGCCCTGGTCGCCCGCGCCGGTGTCGAGATCATCCTTGAGGCCGGCGCCCTCGCGCGCTTCAAGCGCCTGGTTGACGCCCTGCGCGATGTCCTGCGACTGCTCCTTGATCGAGATCATCACGCCGCACGTCTCATAGTCGAAGCCGTAGTGCGCGTTCGTGTAGCCGATGTCGCGGACCGTGTCGCGGACGATTGTCGGCATATCGGCGTAGGTCTGCGTCGTGATCTCGCCCATGACGACGACGAGCCCCGTCGTCACGGCCGTCTCGCACGCGACGCGGCCCATCGGGTCTTCGGTGAGGATGGCGTCCAGAATCGCGTCGCTGATCTGGTCGCACATCTTGTCCGGGTGCCCTTCGGTAACCGACTCACTCGTCAGCACCAGACTCTGCGCGCCCATGAAGGTGGTTGTCATTACTGTGTTCTCCTACATTGCGAGAAGCGAGAGACGGGAAGCGGGAAGCGTGATTCCAACTTCCAACTTCTAACCTCCAACCGCTAGGTGCCCGATTCCCACGACGTCAGGTACTTCTCCTGCTCCGCCGTGAGCGTGTCGATCGTGATCTTCATGGATTGCAGCTTCAGCCGGGCGATCTCGGCGTCGATCTCATACGGCACCGGGTAGACCTGCGGCGTTAGATTCCGCTGGTTGATGACGACGTGCTCGGCGCTCAGCGACTGGTTCGCGAAGCTCATGTCCATGACGCTCGCCGGGTGCCCCTCGGCGGCGGCGAGGTTGATCAGCCGGCCCTCGCCGAGCAGGAACAGCTTGCGGCCATCGCCGAGCGTGAACTCCTCGACGAACGGCCGCACGTGGCGTCGGCCCTCGGCCATCGACTCCAGCGCCGTCAGGTTGATCTCGTCGTTGAAGTGGCCGGAGTTGGCGACGATCGCGCCGTCCTTCATGGCCTCCATGTGGTGGCGGTCGATGACGTTGATGTCGCCGGTGAGCGTGATGAAGAAGTCGCCGACGGTCGCGGCCTCCGCCATCGTCATGACGCGGAACCCGTCCATCACCGCTTCGAGCGCCTTCAGCGGCTCGACTTCGGTGACGATGACCTGGGCGCCCATGCCACGCGCGCGCGAGGCGACGCCGCG
>JANPBN010000476.1:0-5451 GCA_031430415.1 Dehalococcoidia bacterium | reverse complement strand
ATCTCGAGCCGTCGCTCGCTGGCGAGCGCCTGCGCGACGCGCGCGAACTCGGGGTAGAGGCGCTCCTTGAACGTCCGGTGAGCCATGTGGGGATTGTGACCGATGCCAGACCGGATTGTCAAACATTCAATCAATCGCTTGACTATACGGAGAAAGGCGACTAGGATGTGCTCCTAAGCGCTAAGGAGCAGCCAACATGACGTCCCAGCCCGTTACACAGGCGAAGGTCGACCGCGATCAACTCCGCCGCCAGATCAGCGAGAAGTACACGGATGTGGCATTGGATCCCGTGAAGGGGTTCCACTTCCACACCGGGCGCCCACTCGCGGAGATGCTCGAATACGACGCCGGCGACGTGGACCGACTGCCGGCCGGCACGGTCGACTCGTTCGCGGGCACCGGCAACCCGTTCTCCCTGGGGCGGCTGAATTCGGGAGAGACCGTCCTCGACATCGGATGCGGCGCCGGCTTCGACGCGCTGCAGGCGGCGATGCAGGTGGGACCGTCCGGGCGGGTCATCGCTGTCGACATGACAGCTGCCATGCGCGAGAAGGCCGCCGCCGGAGCGTCGGACCTCGGTCTCACGAACGTTGAAGTTCGCGCGGGATTCATGGAGTCGCTCCCGCTCGATGACGCCAGCGTCGATGTTGTCATCAGCAACGGCGTGATCAACCTGACGCCGGACAAGGCCGGGGTCATGCGTGAAGTCTTTCGCGTGTTGAAGCCGGGCGGCCGGTTCCAGATTGGCGACATCGTTGTCCACAAGGAGGTTCCGCAGGACGCGAAGGACGACATCGACCTTTGGTCCGGCTGAATTGCCGGTGCTCTGCTGTATGCAGAGTGGAACTGGGTGCTCGAACACGCCGGGTTTGAGAACGTCCGCTGGGGACGCGAAACCGACGTGTTCTCCGGCTCGAAGCACGAGTCCGACGCGAACGAGTTTGATACGCGAGGCGTCTCGTTCATGGGCGTCAAACCCGCCCAAAGGAGCGCGTGACCATGTCGCTGAGTCCCACACGCCGCAAGCTGCTCGCCATCCAGGGGTTCGATGACGTCGATGAAGCGACGCTCGCGCAAACCCAGGGGTGGTTGCGCATGTCGCCTGCCATGTGCGCCGCGATCACGGTTCTTGGCACGGCGCTCGCGTCGCCGCCGATCCTCTGGCTGCTTGCAGTGGCGGCAGGGCTGGGCGCGATCTTGCCGTTTCATCCGTTCGACCTCATCTACAACCTCGGCGTTCGGAGGGTGACGGGTGGGCCAAAGCTGCCTGAGAGCCGGGCGCCGCGCCGGTTCGCTTGCGCCGCCGGTACGGTCTGGCTGGTCACAACAGGCGCGTTGTTCGCCGTCGGGCTCAACGTAGCGGCCTATGTGCTCGGCGGGGCCTTCATCGCGACGGCCGGCCTGGTCGCGACAACACACATCTGCATTCCCTCGATCATCTACAGGACAGTATGCGGCCAGATGCCATCACTCCGAAGCAGCGCGCCGTAACGGCTGGCGCGGCGACGCCCATCCTTGGTCTCTCTGCGAACTGGCGGCAGTTCGTCCTTCTCCTCGCGACGAACGCGTTCGTCGGCGGGATGGTGGGGATGGAACGCTCGGTGCTCCCCGCGCTGGCGCGAGACGAGTTCGGCATCGCGTCGAAGACCGCCGCCGTCTCGTTCATTGCGGCGTTCGGTCTCGCGAAGGCAACAAGCAACCTCGTAGCAGGTCGCCTGTCAGAACGATTCTCGCGACGATCAATCCTGATCGCCGGGTGGGTCATCGGTGCGCCCGTGCCGCTCCTCATCATCGTCGCGCCGTCATGGAGCTGGATCGTCGCCGCGAACGTGCTGCTCGGTATCAACCAGGGGTTGGCGTGGTCAATGACCGTCAACATGAAAATCGACCTCGTCGGGCCGCGACGGCGTGGCCTGGCACTTGGCCTCAACGAGTCGGCCGGATACCTCTCGGTCGCCGCGGCAGCATTCGCTACGGGGATCATCGCAAGCGCATATGGGTTGCGGCCGGAGCCGTGGTACCTGGGGATCGCGCTTGCCGGAGCAGGCCTTGCGTTGAGCGTTCTGTTCATCAGGGACAC
The DNA here is from genome assembly GCA_031430415.1 of Dehalococcoidia bacterium. Classification (GTDB taxonomy): domain Bacteria; phylum Chloroflexota; class Dehalococcoidia; order DSTF01; family JACRBR01; genus JANPBN01. The sequence continues at coordinate 3,371 of JANPBN010000476.1, read as the reverse complement.
GGCAGCACATGTGCGCACCGAGTCCGAGCAGCTCCTTGCGGTCAACGAGCAGCGATCCGCCCAACCTTCGTTGGCTGGCAGTTTTGCGCGTGGTACCTGGCGCGATCGGCATCTGGTGGGCATCTCTCAGTCCGGCTTCGTCAACAATCTGAACGACGGTCTCGCGTGGGGGGTTCTTCCCCTGTTCTTCGCGAGCCGCGGTCAGTCGCTCGACCGCATCGCGGTACTGGCCGCGATCTACCCGCTCGTATGGGGCGGACTGCAGATCGCGACGGGCTGGGCGAGCGACTGGATCGGCAGAAAGCCGCTCATTGTCACCGGCATGGTCTGCCAAGCTGTCGCGCTCTCGATGATCGGATGGAGCGACAGTTTCGCGCGGTGGCTCGCGGCGCTCGTGGTGCTCGGCGCCGGCACCGCGATGGTGTATCCAACGCTGCTTGCGGCCACCGGCGATGCCGTGGCGCCGAGCGACCGCGCGACGGCGATCGGTGTCTATCGCTTCTGGCGCGACGGTGGTGCAGTCGCCGGGGCGTTGATTGCGGGGGCGCTCGCCGATGTGTTCAGTTTCAACTTCGCTATCCAGGTCGTCGCCGGCATGACGGTGGCCTCCGCAATCATTGCAGCAGGCACGTTACGCGATCCGCCACGGAGTGCAGAGGAGCCCACACATGAAGATCATCCCGTTCGTTCATGACGGTCTCGGCAATAGTTCCTACATCGTGGGCATCGGTGAAGGGCGCGCGATCGCCATCGACCCGGACCGCAACATCGACCGCTACGTTCGTGCTGCCGAGCAGCACGGATGGAACATCGAGACGGTCGTCGAGACGCACCTGCATGCGGACTTTGTCTCAGGAGCGCGGGAGTTCGTCGCGCGAGGTGCGACGGCATGGGTGCCGGCACAGGCGACCTCTCGTATCGAGCATCGGCCGCTGTCTCCGGGTGACAAGATCGCGCTGGATGGCGCTGAGCTTGAAGCGATCGCATCGCCGGGGCACACGCCCGAGCACCTGGGCTACGTGCTGCGCACCGGTTCGCAGCCGCCGGTTCTCTTCAGCGGCGGTTCGTTGATTGTCGGAGGCGCCGGGCGAACGGACCTCCTCTCGCCAGCCGCGACGGACTCCGCGACACGCGCGCAGTTCAGAACACTGACGTTCGCATTTTCGGATCTTCCGGACGCCACGCTGCTCCATCCTACGCACGGCGGCGGTTCGTTCTGCTCCGCTGGGAACGGCGATGAGCGGGCATCGACGCTCGGGCGGGAACGCTCGACAAACGCTGCGATGCACGCAGGGACGGAGGACGAGTTCGCAAACTGGTTTCCGGCGACGTTCCCGTCGGCGCCTGCGTACTTCTACCGTCTGCGCGCGTTCAACCAGGCCGGACCGCGCCTGCGTGACCGGATCACGCCTCCTCGCGTGCTCTCTGTGGACGCCTTCGCAGCGGAGGCGGCACAGGGCGCGCTGGTCGTCGACGCGCGATCCGTGGATCGGTACTCTGCCGCGCACATTCCCGGGTCGCTCCATATCCCCTTCCGCGATGTGTTCGCGATCTGGCTCGGTTGGCTCGTTCCCGAGAACACGCGCCTGTTGTTCGTCGCCGACGAGGAAGCAATCGCTGCCGTCACCGACGAATGCCTGCTCGTCGGGTACGAGAACTTCGCTGGCTGGCTGGCGAGCGGCGTCGAGGGGTGGCGCGACTCGGGCCGCGCGTGGGCCTCGGCGTCCGTCGTGGATGGTGCGAGCGCCAGGTCGATGATCGATGCCGGCGCGACGGTGATCGATGTGCGCGAATCGGACGAGTTCGCGGCGGGGCACAACGCCGCCGCCCAACACATTCCACTTGGCAGTCTGAGCTCGCGAACGCCGGCGCTGTCGCGCGATGATCGCATCGTGGTGTATTGCGGGCACGGCGAGCGTGCCTCCACGGCGGCATCGATTCTGGAGCGGGCGGGGTGCCTTCGCGTGGCCAATGTGAGCGGGGGATACGCCGCACTCGAAGCAAGCGCCCAGATCTCTCCGCCTTGATTGCTGGCGACACCGCGGGGCGGGGGTCCTTTCGGAACACAACGTGGGCAATCGAAGTGAGAAATTCGACGCGACGCGCGCCAAATGGGTGTATGATCGGCCTCCATCGATAGCGTTAGCAGGAGGTGCCCGTCATGGCCGAAAGCGTGTACAAGATCATCGAGCTCGTGGGGACAAGCACGGAGTCGTGGGAGGCGGCCGCGCGCGGCGCCGTCGAGCGTGCGAGCAGCACGCTGCGCGACCTCCGCGTGGCCGAGGTCGACAAGCTCGACATGACCGTCGAGGACAACAAGGTCGCCCTGTATCGCGCGCGGCTCAAGGTGTCTTTCAAGTACGAGGAGTAGATCGTCCTTCGGCCGAGTCAGGTCGTCATGTGTTCGCGCATGCCTCGGCGTGCGATGCTGGCCTGTGGGGTACAGTTCGCCTTCGGCGCGCATGGGGAAGGGAGCGACGCTCACTCCCCCATGCCGCTTCCGGGCGGCGAACTTGTCCGCTAGGCTGTGGGCATGGAAATTACCTGGCTCGGCCGCTCTTGCTTCCGCATTCGTGCGAAAGAGGCGACGGTCGTTACGGATCCGTACGACAAGGCCACCGGTTACACGCTGGGCCGTCCGAACGCCGATATCGTCACGATCAGTCACTCTGATCCGGCGCACTCGAACGCCGATGGCGTGGCGGGCTCGCCGCGCGTGATCGAGGGCCCGGGCGAGTTTGAGGTGGCGGGCGCATCGATCGTCGGCGTGACGACCTACCGCGGCAAGACGCCAACGCCCGAGAGCGGACGCAACGTGGCGTACGTCATCGAGCTCGAGGACATGCGCATCGGGCACCTGGGCGGTATCGGTCACGTGCCGACCTCGGAGCAGCTGGAGGGGCTGGCGAACGTCGACATCCTGCTCGTGCCGGTGGGCGGTGGCGAGTCGCTGGACGCGCCACCGGCGGCCGAGACGGTGAGCCTGATCGAGCCAAAGCTCGTCATTCCGATGCACTACAAGACCGACATCGAGCGCGCGAGCCTCGACCCCATCGACCGGTTCCTGAAGGAGATGGGTGCGAAGGATCCCGAGCACCACGCCAAGGTGACGGTGACGCGCAGTACGCTGCCCGAAGAGACGCAGCTACTGGTGATCGACTACAAGCGCTAAGGTTCTCCCTGTCACGGCCGATGATCTCGAGAAGTGATATCATTTTGATATCACATTGCCGTTCGCTAGCCGGGGCGGGTATGTGCGGTCAGCCACGCGCGCGGATCGGAGAGGAACCGATGGTCAATGGCAAGACACAGCTGCTCGTGCGGGGCATCGATGCGTCCTCGATCCTCGCGCTGAAGGAACGCGCCAAGCG
>JANPBN010000475.1:0-3880 GCA_031430415.1 Dehalococcoidia bacterium | reverse complement strand
TCCGAGGTTCGGACGTCACCGCACTGATGGGGTCAACATGGTTCGTGGCGCTGCTGATCCAGTACTACCTCGTCTTTCCGTTCGCGCTCAGGCTGCTCAACCGGATCGGCCCATGGCGCTTCATGCTGGCCGCGATCGTGTTTACGGCGGTATCCCGTGGTTTGATGATCCGCTTCGGCCCGGAGTTCTTGTCGCCGGATCGGCAGGTTTCGTTGGTGCTCGCCGGCGCGCCGTTCCGCTTATCGGAGTTCGCGGCCGGGATGACGATCGGTTGGCTGCTCGTGCACCGACGGGAGGAAACGGCTGAGTACGTGCGTTCTCCGCTGGACACCTTCGGTGTCGTCGTCATCGCCCTTCTGCTGCTGGTGGCCGGCGCCGTAGTGGGTCCGAAGTCGGACACGACGTGGGCGCTAGGCGATCCCGTCATCGGCCTCGGGATAGCGGTCCTTACGCTGCCGTTGCTCTTCAAGGCGCCGGGGTGGATCGAGACGAGCCTGCCGGCGCGGGCGCTGATCTTTATGGGGGTGATCTCATTCCCCGTGCTGATCGTCAACGACGGCATGCGCTACCTCGCGAGCTTCCTGCGGCTTCAGGAGATCCCGGATCCGACGTGGTGGTTCTTCCTGATCGTCGTCTACGTGCCGGTCGGCGTGCTCCTGGCGTATCCGTACGCGCTGCTGTTCGGCCTCGTGCCAAAGCAGCGCCGCAGGCGCGAGCAACCCGCGTCCGGCGACGCGCAGGCTGCGCCGCTCGACGCGCAGCCGGCCGCGGGCGCTGGCGGATAGCAGCCGCGCGAGCGCGAGGGAGGTCGTCAGCCGCCGGCGCGCTTCTCCAGCTCCATGCGCACGTACGGGTTCCGCAGACGCTCCTCGCCGATCGTCGTCTGGTCCATGTGTCCGGGGAGCACGATCGTGTCATCGGGCAGCACGAGCAGCCGCTCGACGATGCTGGCCATCTCGAGATCGTAGTCGCCGCCGGGCAAATCCGTCCGCCCGATCGACCCGGCGAACAGGGTATCGCCGGCAAACAGCACGCCGTTGGCATAGAAGCAGACGCTCCCGGGCGTATGGCCCGGCGTGTGGAACACGCGCAGGCTCAGGCCGTCGATCACGATGTCGTCATCGTCGGCGAGGAATGCGTCCGGGTCCGGCGGCGAAGGCACCTCGACGCCCATCCAGCTGCGGGCCGAGTTGGCCGTGTTGCGCGCCATCTCGAGGTCGCCGGGATGCAGCAGGAACTTTGCCCCGGTCGTCTCACGGATCTCCCGAACGCCGAGGATGTGATCGATGTGGGCATGCGAGTTGGCGATGTACTTGATGACGACGCCCATATCGCGCGCCATCGCCAGGATCTCGCCAGCCTCATCGCCGGGATCGACGCAGATCGCCTCGCCCGTGCGGCGGTTCCCGATGACCCAGCAGTTCTCCTGGAATGAGCCGACGACAATGCCGCGGACGATCGTCTCCTGCACGATGGGATCTGGTTCGCTCATGACCCGGAATATACGGGGTTCCACCGCTGTCTGCGAGGGTGTTCCTTCGGCGAAACTGCGCCTGATCGGGGCGCTGCGGGGATGAATGTTGCGGCTCCGTTACAGAACAGGAAAGCTGCTTGTGCTGGTCAAAATCCCGCACTACACTCCCTTGACGCATCCGCGGTACACCCCAGAGGACCTATGACGAACCAGACAGAAGACAAGGCGCGCTTCAAGCGGCAACGCAGCGAGCAAGCCGTGCAGATGGCCATGCAGAGCCGGTGGGACGAGGCGATCGCGGCCAACAAGGCCATCATCGCCGTGTTTCCGGACGAAGCGGAAGCCTTCAACCGCCTCGGCAAGGCACTTTCGGAGGTCGGCAAGATCAAGGAGGCGCGCGAGTCGTATCAGCGCGCCCTGGAGATCGAACCCACCAACATGATCGCGCGGCGGAACCTCGACCGCCTGCAGACGATGAAGGCAAAGGCGGAGCCTGACCGCGCGCAGCAGGTCGACACCAGCCTCTTCATTGAGGAGATGGGGAAGTCGGGCGTCACGATCCTCCGTCCGTCCAACATGAAGACGCTGATGACGCTTTCGGCCGGCGATGAGGTGGCGCTGAAGCCTGTCGGCTCGCGGATCACGGTCGAAACGATGGCCGGCGACTACATCAGCGACATCGAGCCGAAGCTGGCGCTGCGACTGTCGCGGCTCGTCAAGGGCGGCAACACGTACGCGGCGGCGGTCGCCAGCCTGCAGGCCGAGAGCATCCGCGTCATCATCAAGGAGACGTTCCAGCACCCGACGCAGGTCGGCAAGCTCTCGTTCCCGGCCGGCAAGGCGGGCGAGGTTATCCGCGCCTACACGCGCGACAGCCTCATCCGCACCGGCGGCGACGACGATGACGACGACGACAGCGACGACCACGAGGAATGGGACGACACAGAGCACGAAGCTGACGCCGAGGCAGAGCCCCGCGACGTCTCCCTCTTCGACGCCGCCCGCGGCGACGACGGCGACGACGACCGCTTCGAAGAGTAGTTCCGAGTAGATTCAGCGTGTCAGCGATGGGCGCCACGGCGGCGCCCATCGCTGCGTCTTTGGCTCGACGCCGACCGCCGCCGCTCGTTACGATGGCTCCATGGATCGCGCACCACGCATCGGCGTCACGCTCTGGACCGACATGCCCGCCGACGTGCAGGAGCGCTACCTCGCGCGCGTCCGGGAAGCGGGCGGCGACGCCGTACCCATCTCCGGACCGAGCGCGATCGCCGCGTCGCTCGACGGCCTCGTCCTGACGGGAGGCATCGATGTCGACCCGGACGTGTACGGCGCCGAACGCCACACAAAGGTGAAGGAAGTCGACCGCGCCCGCGATGACATGGAGCTGGCATCGCTCCAGACGGCGCTCGACCGCGATGTTCCGGTGTTGGCGATCTGCCGCGGCCACCAGCTGCTCAACGTCGGCTTCGGCGGGCAACTGCTGCAACACATCGACAGCGGCGAGCATCGCGCCGACTTCGCCACGCCCGGTTACCCCTCCCGCTGGCACGATGTGCGCATCGAGGACGGGTCGCGGCTCGCGGGCGCGCTCGCCGGAACGCAGTTCGAGATCAATTCACGTCACCATCAGGCTGTCACGGCCGAGACCCTCGGCAAGGGCCTGCGCCCCGTCGCGTGGTCGGCCGATCACGGGCGCGACCTGATCGAGGGCATGGAGAGCACCTCGCACAGCTGGGTCGTCGGCGTTCAGTGGCACCCGGAGCGGCCCGAAGAGCACAAGGCCTCCTACGCCCCCGTCATGCGCCGCCTGTTCGAGGCGTTCGTGGCGCAGACGCGTCGCGTGCGCGCCTGACGGCTACCGCGCCGGACGCTCGACCGTGCGAAACGGCGACGTCTTGGCGAGCACGTCGTCTAGCCAGAACTCGATCGAGATGTCGCCCGCGCGCTCGAACTGCAGATTCATCGTCGCGGTCAGCATCACGCGCTGCGTCGCGCCCGCCGGAAGCCCGGCCGGCCGCCCCTGCTCAAACTCGCCGCCGATCTCGCCCAGCGAGACCCCGCCCTCCGCCTGCGCAACGATACGAAACCGGTGGCGGGCGTTCGTCTCGAGCCACGGCACCAGGATGCCGGCCGCGACCGCGACCTGGTGCCGCGCCGGAAAGCTCTTCGCCCAGACGATCGACCAGCCGCCGCCGAGCAGGTAGAGCTTGTCGCCCTGCACCTGCGCCGCATCAGCCAGAATCAGGAAGTCGACGCTGATGCCATTGCTGACCTGTTCTTCGTTCACGGCGTCACTCCCGCCTGTTCCAGTAGCGCCGCCGCGCGCGCGCCCATCGCCGGATCGCCGAACGCCTCGGCGATGATTTGCTCGACCTTCGCCGGATCGAGCATATATATATATAT
>JANPBN010000474.1:0-2892 GCA_031430415.1 Dehalococcoidia bacterium | reverse complement strand
CCGCTCGTGCTGCATCTCGACGACTTGCACTGGGCCGACAAGCCGTCGCTGCTCCTGCTCCAACACCTCGCGCAGCGCACCGCGCGCGACCGCCTGCTGATCCTCGGCGCCTATCGCGACGTGGAGCTGGAACGCACGCATCCGCTCGCCGAGGCGCTCGGGGCGCTGCGCCGCCTGCCGAACTACCGCCGCGTGCTGTTACGCGGGCTCGCGCAAGAGTCCGTGTTCGACCTGCTGTCGGTCAACGACCCGAGCGAGGAGGGTGCCGCGGGGCGGCAAGCGTTGGCCGCGGCGCTACATCAGGAGACCGAAGGCAATCCGTTCTTCGTCCGCGAGGTGATCGCGCATCTGATCGAGAGCGGAAAGCTCGTGCACGAGAACGGCCGCTGGGTCGGACGGGTAGCGAGCATCGCCGAGCTCGGCATCCCGGAGGGCGTCCGCGAGGTCATCGGCCGCCGCCTCTCGCGCTTGTCCGACGGCTGCAACCGCATGCTCACGCTCGCCAGCACGATGACGGGCGGCTTCTCATGGGAAGCGCTGAAGGCGATCAACGGCGACGTGCCGGAGGCGCAGCTCCTCGATCTGCTCGAAGAGGCACTCGCCGCCCAGCTCATCGCCGAGCGCAAGGGCGAAGGCAGCACGTACGACTTCACCCACGCCCTGATCCGCCAGACGCTCTACGGCGAACTCAGTGGGCCGCGACGCGTGCTCATGCACCGCCAGATTGGCGAGTCGTTGGAGCGTCTCTACGCGAACAACACCGAAGCGCATCTACCGGAGTTGGCACATCACTTCTACCAGGCGGCGCCCGGCGGTGATGTGGCGAAGGCGATCGGCTATGCACGGCGCGCCGGCGACCGCGCACTGGCGCAGCTCGCTTACGAGGAGGCGGTCAATCAGTACCAACTCGCGCAGCAGGCGCTTGAACTCGCGGGCACTGCCGACGCACGCACGCGGTACGAGATCCTGGCGTCGCTGACCGAGGCGTACCGTCGCAACGACCAGGCGGAGAACGTCGTTGACGCAGCGGAGAAGGCACTGGCGGTGGCAGAGGGCCTGGGTGATGCGGAGATTCAGTCCAGGGCAGCGCTCGCGTACATCGACGTGATTGCGCGAGGCGGGTCCGTACCGCTGTTCAAGGCGGTTCCGGCTCTGGAACGGGCGCTGGCGGCGCGGGCGTCTGGCGACGCGCCCACGACTGCCCAATTACTGGCCCGCCTGTCGTCAGCACGATTTTCCGGCAACCCAGGCGGCCTGGGGCCGAAGGATCCACAGAAGCATCTGGAGACCGCCCTCGAAGCGAAGGCGATGGCCGACCGAACAGGCGACCCAAGGGCGCGCCTACGCACGATCGACAATCTCCACGAGGCGCTGCTGGGCCCTGCCGGCACATCGCAACGACTCGCTCTCACAGCAGAGTGGCTGCAACTTGCGGAGCAGGCCGGTGACCGGGTGCAAATCCTGTCGGCGCGATTCTTCCGCGTGTCCGCGCTCGCTGAGCTCGGCGATATGGACAACGTACGTTCAGAGATGAACGCGATGAGCGACCTAGCGGACACGATGCGCGAGCCCACCTTCACCATGTGGCGCCCGGCATTTGGAGCCGCGCTGGCCGTGACGGAAGGCCGCTACGCTGAGGCTGAACGATTCGTTTCGGAATATGCTCCCTTCGCCGTGCGCACCCAGCACCTGGGGTTCCTGGGGATGCTCGCGGGCCATCTGTATGAGATCCGTCGCTCGCAAGGCAGGCTCGGCGAACTGGTTCCCGTGATGGCTGACTTCATCGAGCGGACGGGGCCCACGCCGCTGACGGTGGCGGGCCAGTCGTACGCATATCTCGAGGACGGACGCGAGTCAGATGCGCGTTCAACATACGAGACGCTCGCCGCCCAGGACTTCTCGGATATACACATGGATACCGGGGCCATAACAGCGCTTGCCCTGGCTGCCAACCTCGTCTGCAGGTTCGGAGATGTTCGGCGCGCAGCGCCACTCTACGAACTCTTCCTCCCGTATGCACACCGACAGATTACCTTCGGTCAACTCGGCCTCTACTTGGGTTCGGCGCGACACTCGCTGGGCCAGCTCGCAGCGGCGATGGGCAAGTGGGACGACGCGGAGGCTCACTTCGAGTATGCGCTCACCTTCAACGAGCGCATCCATGCGTGGCCGTGGCTCGCGAGGACGCGGCACGAGTACGCGCTGATGCTCCACGAGCGCAGCGGGACTGGCGACCACACGACGGCGACGGCGCTGCTGACGAAGGCACTCGCCACGTTCGACGAGCTCGGGATGAACGCGGATCTCAAGCGTGCGCTCGTTCTCAAGCTAGAGTTGCAGGGCGTGTCATCCGGCAGCATCTACACCTCCATCGACAGCGTCGCTCGTGCCGTCGAGAGCGAGCGCCCGGAGATCACAATCCACCCGGCGCCGGACGGCACCGTCACGATCATGTTCAGCGACATCGAGGACTCGACGGTGCTCACCGAGCGGCTCGGCGACCAGGCGTGGCAGGACCTGCTGCGCAAACACAACGCGCTGATCCGCGAGCAGCTTCAGGCGCACGAGGGCTACGAAGTGAAGACGATGGGCGACGGCTTCATGGTTGCGTTCCAGTCCGCGAAGAAGGGGCTTGACTGCGCCATCGCGATCCAGCGCGCGTTTGCGCCTACCAGCGACCAGTCACCAGACACCAGCGACCAGGTCAAGGTGCGCATCGGCCTCCACGCCGGCGAAGCCATCAAGGATGGCGACGACTTCTACGGGAAGAACGTCATCCTGGCGTCGCGTGTTGCGGGAAAGGCCCTCGGCGGAGAGATCCTCGTCTCATCGGTGCTTCGTTCGCTCGTGGAGAGCGGCGTAAGTGCATCGACCTTCGGCGAACCGCGAGAG
>JANPBN010000473.1:0-4399 GCA_031430415.1 Dehalococcoidia bacterium | reverse complement strand
CCACGAGATCATCTGGCGTCGCGCCGTCCCGATCGCCGGCCGCCCGTATCTCGCCCGCGCGGCCGAGGAGCACAGCGGCCCCCACATGCCGTGGTTCTGGAGCGGCGAACGGCAGGGCGGCGGCGTCCTCAACGACATGCTTTGCCACAGTTACGAAGCGGCGCGTTACCTCCTCACGGGCCCCGATGAGCCGCGCGACGCGCTTCGCGTCGAGTCCGTCAACGCGCAGATCGCCTCGCTGAAGTGGACGCGTCCAGAGTACGCCGAGGTCCTGCGCGAGATGTCCGGCGGCGCCATCGACTACGCGCGCGCGCCAGCCGAAGATTTCGCCCGCGCCGCCGTCTCCCTCCGAACCGCCGATGGCACGCAAGCGCTCGTCGAAGCGACAACCTCGTGGAGCTTCGTCGGCCCCGCCTTGCGCCTGCGATGCGAACTCCTCGGACCCGAGTACTCGATGCAGGTCGATAGCCTCTCGACGGACCTCACCGTCTTCCTCAGCCGCAAAGTCCAGGGAGCAGCAGGCGAAGACCTCGTCGAGAAGCAGAACGCCGAGCAAGGGCTCATGCCCGTCATCGCTGACGAGCCTGGCGTCTACGGATACACCGCCGAGAACCGCCACATGGTGCAGGCATTCCTCGCTGGCCGCATGCCGGCCGAGACCTGGCGCGACGGTCTCGCCGTCACCGAGGTGCTCATGGCCTGCTACAAATCTGCTGAGGATGGCCGAACTATCGACTTCCCCGTCGACCTCGGAGACTTCGTCCCGCAGGTCGCGAGAGGCACCTGGCGACCGTAACGCCTCCAGCGTCGATCCTGCCGCGCGAGCGCCCGCGTTAGGCGATGACCACTTCGGCGCCCTCCGCTGCGGATCGGTACGCCGCATCGATGATCCGCTGGACGTTGAGCGTCTCCTCCGGCTTCACGAGCGGCTCAGATTCGCCCTTGACGACGCGCAACCAATGCGCGATCTCGCGCTCGTACGGTGACCCGCGGCGGATGTCGAGCTTCTCGTCGGAAGGGATGCCCTCGCGGTTGCGGAAGATCACCGGCGGCAGCGTCGTCGCGCCCGCCTCGGTGCCGACGACGCGCACCTGGAACGTCTCGCCCTCGATATGCGCCGCCCACGACGTCCGCAGCAGCAGTGTCGCGCCGTTGGCGAAATGCACCAGTGCAATCGCAAAGTCCTCGACGTCGAACTTTGCAGGATCCCAGGCATTTCGCATCATCCGCGCGATCTCAGGCCGCGTGCCGAACTTCCGCTGCGTCTGCGCCGAGACGCGCACCGGCTGCGGATTGCCCATCAGCCAAACAGCGAGGTCCAGCATGTGTACGCCGATGTCGAGCAGCGCGCCGCCGTGCGAGTACTGCTTCTGGTGGAACTGACCCCACGCCGGGATGCCCATACGCCGTTGCGCGTTCGCCTCGCCGTAATAGATCTCGCCCATCTCGCCCGACGCCACCACCCGCTGGATCGCGCGCGATGATGCATCGAAGCGCCAGCTCTGCGCCGCCATCAGCACCTTGCCTGCGGCCTTCGCCGCCGCGAACATCTCCTCCGCTTCGGCGACGCTCGTCGCGAGCGGCTTCTCGCACAGCACGTGGGCCCCGCGCGATAGCGCGAACAGCGTCGGCTCACGATGCATCACGTTCGGCAGGCACACGCTCACCGAGTCCGGCTTCTCGGCTTCGATCATCTCACGATAGTCCGCGTACATCTTCGGAATACCGTACTTGTCGGCGAGCACCCGCGCCGGCGCCTCGTTCACGTCGCAGATCGCCGCGACCGGTTGACCCGCCGCCTTGAATCCGGGCAGATGCGCCTCGCGCGCCGACCACCCCGCCCCGATCACAACAACCTTCATGCCACAGCCACCCCTTCAGCGCTCACCGACACCAGTCACCAATCATCGAAGCAACGCGAAGATCCCGCTCTGCGGGACCACTCACCAGCAACCCAGCCCTACTGGTACTTCGCGAGGAGGTCGCGGCACGCGACGATGCCGTCGCGCTCGCTCAGCCGTTCGCCTTCGTACTCGATGCCGACCCAGCCGCTGTATCCCGCATCGAGCACGACGCCCATCATCCGGTCGAAGTCGATCTTCGTTTCACGGCCGTCGTCGCTGAAGTCGTAGCACTTCGCGCTCACAGCGATCGCCTTCCGCATCATCTGCTGCACTGCGTCGTAGCGATCGATCGTCTCGGGGAAGTTGCCGAAGTCAGGCAGCGTGCCGAATCGCGGATGGTCCACACGATCCATTAGTCCCATCAGCCACGTCGGATCCGACGACGCGCCCCAATGGTTCTCGATCAGCACATTGATGCCGCTGGCGTCCGCGTACTCGACGAGCGCCGCGAAGCTCTCGGCGCAGCGGTCGAGTGCGTCCGGGTCGCCTTCCTGCGCGCCCGTGTTGCAGCGAATCGAGTGGCACCCCAGCACCGCGGCGATATCGACCCACTTGTGATGATTCTTCGCCGCCTGCATCCGCCCGGCCTTCTCCGGCCCGGCCATGCTGCCCTCGCCGTCGCACATGATCAGCAGCAGCTTGACGCCGACGTCGTCCGCGCGCTTCTTTAGCTGCTTCAGGTAGGCGTATTGGGGTGACGGCGAGAACGTATTCACCATCTCGAAGCCGGAGATGCCGAGCTCCGCGCACATGTCCACCATGCCGAGTTGGTCCAGCTGCTTCGCGCCGAACATTCGGTGCATCGACCACGCCGCTAGCGAGATCTCGAACTTGGAGCTGCCGGCCATCGGGCCTCCTTCGTGTAGCGCGCGCAGATGTGCGCATCGTACGGGAGGCCGAGGTTACGGTGAAGGCCTGAGGCTTGGGCGTCAACCTCTGGTCGTTCGCGCGATCACGGCAGCGGCGTCGATGTCGTTGGGCGAATCGGTGCGGCGGGCCATGGGGTCATCTTACGCCAACGATATGGTTCCGTTCACCCGCAAAAGGCGGTGCCGAGAAGACGTCGCGGATTTCGTGCAACACACCGGCCTGGACGTCCACGATCGATGGGAACATCGCTGAAGCGCCGTCCTGACGTGCGCTGAAGAACAGCAGGCCCGGCGTGGCGGCGGTGTCAGGGATGGTGACGAGGGAGAGCAGGTGGCCTCCGCTGAAGCGCATCTCGGAGGTCGCCAACCCGCTTTCGGTCACTGAGAGGGCATTCGCGCCGTCAGGCCGAACCTGGGAGTACACGGCAAACGCTCCCGACCGGCTCTGGCCGAGCGGCGTCAATCTCCAAATCTCATGGCCGGGAGGGAGCGTGGCCAACGCGTTCCCGTTGTCGTCGTGGACGACGTTACCGGTGTCACTGACCCATCCGATGCTGTCGCCCGACACGGCCACGGGAGGGCGGGCCGACGCACCGGGCGCCGGTTCGATGGGCGTCCCGCCGAGTCTGCGGTAGGTTCGCATGGACTGAAGCACCAGGTCGTCATCGAGAGCGACTGCGGCGGACGTGCGGCGCCCGGTGATCCGCCCGGCTTCAGCATAGGTGCGACCGCCGTCGTCCGAGCGATACACGGTGAGCGAACTAGGAAAGCATTCGATGCAGAAGAAGAAGCCATCGGGCGCCATCTGCGTCCACAGCGTGCCGTTGACGCTCATCAACGAGCCGTAGTACACGCCCGGCAAGGCCGTCGCGCGTTGCTCGATGATGGATTGCCCGTCCTCGCCCACGCGCACCGCATAGAGTCCGTCGGGGCCGCCATCGCACCGCGAGCAGCCCGTCTCGATGTACAGAGTCATGCCTCGCGGGAACGGAGCGTCAGAGCCAACACGGAGCGGAAGCGAGCCGGGCGTGGCGGTCGCGGTCGGGATCGCTGTCGCCGTCGCCGTCGAAGACACGGGCTTTGCGTCGGCGCAGGCTGCGGCCAGGATCAGCGGGACAAGAACGGCGACCGGAAACCTCATACCGGAACAGTACGGCACTCGATGCCGCGGCTGCCGGGCTGGCAGCCGACGGCACGACGACGGCACGCCTACGATCGTCAGCCCCCCGGCCGCCCGCTCCCTCGACCAGGACTTGGGCCGCATCACCGGCACGAGGCCCCGCATCGTTCCCTCTCCTTCAGGAGAGGGTGGCCGCAGGCCGGCGCGGCCCTGCTGCACAGCACGGGGAGAGGTCCCCCGCTACTTCGACCAGTACTTGGGCCGCGTCGCCGCCGACAAGATCCGCTTGCGGAGGCGCAGGCTTGCGGGCGTCACTTCGAGCATCTCGTCGTCGCGGATCTCGGAGATCCAGCTCCGCTGGACATCGATGGCGTGCTCCCTCGACCAGCACTTGGGCCGCATCACCGGCACGAGGCCCCGCGTCATTCCCTCTCCTTCAGGAGAGGGTGGCCGCAGGCCGGCGCGGCCCTGCTGCACAGCACGGGGAGAGGTCCCGCTACTTCGAC
>JANPBN010000472.1:0-2431 GCA_031430415.1 Dehalococcoidia bacterium | reverse complement strand
TGCTCGGCGCGCTGGCGGCGCTTCAGGCGCATCTGCCCGGCCTGCACGCGTAGCACCTGTCCGACACTTGTGCCCAGTGCTTCAGCCTGGATGATCGAGTTCAGGAACGTCGTCAGGTCCGGCAAATCGAGGCGCTCCGACATAGCCTCCAGAGCTTCCCTTCGGGTCTTGCCCAGCCCGATCTCCCGCAACGTGCGATGAATCTCGTCAGAGAGCGGACCGTGGTAGCGATCAGCCACGCGTTGCAAGCCGAAGTCGAGGCTCAGTCCGGCTTCGACACACGTCGTCAGCAGATCGATCGCATTCGGCATCGAGCGCCAGATCGCCTTCTGACGGTTCTTGGCGATTCGCCGCAGGATGAAGAACGGCGCGAACAGCCCGGCCACGGCGAGCACAGGCACGACGAGCAGCGCCGACGCCGAGGGGCTGCCACTCGTCGCGATCCACGCGATGATGAAGTACAAGCCCGGGAGCGCCGTCGCCGCAACGAGGACAATTGTGAAGAACTGCGCGAGTCCCATCGTATCGCCGGCAGTTACCAGCCAGACGCGTGCGCGTGAGACCAGGCTTGTCGGCAAGATCGCCATCAGCCCCGAGACAAGGCCGTCGACGACCGGGAAAGCGACACGCTGCGTGAACGGATCCTGCTGTTCGATGACCATTCGCTGCGGCTCCGCGAGCGAACGGATGCGCACTTCCTGCTCGTTCTTGCTGCGCAGGTACCACAGCGCGAACAGGAACACGGAACTCGCGGCGACGATCGATGGAATGAGTACTGACATGACCGTCTCCTAGATATCGATGTCGAGAATCTTCTGGATGGAGACGATCCCCAAGAAGTTCAATACGAACCAGATCGCCATCAGCACGAGACCGGCGCCCGTCGTCCAGAGCAGCGACATGATCGACGGTGCGATAGCGAAGAACCCGAGCGCAAGCACCGCGGGCCACAGCGACAACACCCAGCCGGTGAAGCGTTGTGACGCGGTCAGCGTCTTGATCTCGCCATAGATGCGCTCGCGGTCGCGCATGGTCTCGGTCACGTTGTCCAGCACCTCAGCGAGGTTGCCGCCGGTCTGGCGCTGGATCAGGATCGCCGTAACCACCATATCGACGTCATCGCTCTGGATGCGGTCGTTCATCGCCGTCAGCGCGGATTCGGTGCTGGCGCCGAGGTTGACGTCGAGCAGCATCCGGTTCAGCTCCTGCGACATCGGCGGCCCGACACGCTTGGCGGCCACATCGACGCCCTGGGCGAAGGCAAAGCCGGCGCGCTGGGCGCTGGCGATCAGCGTGATCGCCTCGACGAGCTGCGAGTTGATCTTGTTGATGCGGCTCCGCACGCGCATGCGTAGCCACACGGCCGGCAGCATGAAGACGACCAGTCCGACGAGGAGCCCCACAATGAACGCCACAGCGTTGCGGCCGATCAGCGTCACGACCGCCACCGCCATCAACGCGAACATGACGCGCATGATGAAGTACTCGCCCGGGCGCAGCGTCAGGCCCGCGCGCTCCAGGTCGATGGCCCATCGCTGTGCGTAACCGCGCGCGTTCAGCATGCGGCTCAGCGCCGGAATGCTGGACGCGCTCCGCCGCAGCATCGGCCGGCCCTCGTCGTCTGTCTCGATGCGCACGGAGCGGCTCGGGCCGAGGTCCTGCAGGCGCACCTCCGACGGGCGCAGCTGCCGGACGCGGATCGTGTACACCGCGAGCAGAAAGATCGCCGTCGCGCCGATGATGGCCGCCAGGTATTCCATTACTTCCACCTCATTCCGGCGAGACCGAGGTCGAGGTTGATGCCGGCCTTGCGGAAGCGCTCAGCGAACGTCGGCATGATGCCCGTCGGAATCAGTTCGCCGAGAATCGTGCCGTCCTGCGCGATGCCGGACTGCTCGTAGCGGTACAGCTCCTGCATCGTCACGATGCCGCTCTCCAGGCCCGTCACCTCGGTGACGTGGCTGATGCGGCGGTGGCCGTCGCTGTAGCGCACGAGTTGGATGACGAGGTGGATCGCCGACGCGATCTGCTCGCGGATGGCGCGCACTGGCAGGTCGAAGCCCGCCATCAGCACCATGTTCTCGATGCGGCTCAGGGCGTCGCGGGGGCCGTTCGAGTGAACCGTCGTCAGCGAGCCCTCGTGGCCGGTGTTCATCGCCTGGAGCATGTCGAACGCTTCGCTGCCGCGGACTTCGCCGACGATGATACGGTCCGGCCGCATGCGCAGCGCGTTGCGTACGAGATCGCGCTGCGACACTTCGTTGCGGCCTTCGATGTTCGCCGGGCGCGCTTCCATCGAGATCACGTGCGTCTGCTGGAGCCGCATTTCGATCGGGTCCTCGATCGAGACGATGCGCTCGCGGCTCGGAATGTACTCCGAGATCGCGTTCAGCAGCGTCGTCTTGCCAGAGCCGGTACCGCCGCTGATGAC
>JANPBN010000471.1:0-5531 GCA_031430415.1 Dehalococcoidia bacterium | reverse complement strand
CCTGCGGGTAGCGCATACGGCACACTGCGGTGTAGCTCGAACGACGGCGGCCGCCACGCCAGCTCCTCATCCAGCTCGCGCAGGAAGCCATCGTGCGGCGTCTCGTACGGCTCGATCGCGCCGCCGAACGTCCCCCAGAGTCCCGGATTCGCGATATCGGCCTTGTCGTCGCGATGCTGCAGGAGCAACCGCCCGTCACGATCGACGATCAACCCCGTCGTCGTCATCCCCGCCCAGCGTCGCTTCACGCGCTTGTACGCATCGCTCGCGGAGAACTGCTCGAGCACCGGCAATATGTCTGGTACGATCGCCGTCCCGCCTCCGGCGGGATCTCCGGCTTCGCCTCCGAGCAGCGCGTCGAAGCTGAACAGCCCCATCGCCTGCCCCTCGCCGAGTGTCAGTGCGTCGAACGGCACATCGAGATGCGCCGCGAAGGCGTGCGAGCGCATCCGCCGGTCCTCGCGGTCGATGTCCCGAACCAAATGCAGCTCGAAGTGCCGCGGCCGCCAGCCGAGTTCCTCCTGCATCTCGCGCAGGAACGCCTCGGCGTTCGTCTCACCGGCCTCGACGTGCCCGCCAAAGAACCCCCATTGGTTCCGGCTCGGCAGCCCCGGCGTGTCATCGCGATGCTGCAGAAGCACGCGGCCGTCATCCGCCACGATCAGCCCAACAGCCACCTCGACGCGCTGCCGCTCAGCCATCCGTCTCTCGCTCCGTTCGGGATCGTGCGTGGCTTCCCCTCAGCCGGATCGTATCGCGCCGACGTGATCCTCAGAAGTACACAGGATCGACGTATGTGCCACGCGTCGCGTCCCGCGTCGGCATCGGGCCGCCCGACTGCACGCGAAACGACTCGACACTGCGCGCCAACCGCGCCAGCAAGTCGCGTCCGCGCGAGGCCGGCGACGTAAAGATCACCAAATCGTCCACGCCAGCAGTCTGGAGCGAGCTGCAGGCGGATCGGAGGAGCGCCTCGAGATCGGCCTCGGCCTCTGGCTCGAATCCGTAGTCCAGCACCGTTGCGCTTCTCCGTTCCGTCGATCCCGCACCGTCAGATCGGATGATCCGCAGGCCCGAATCCCAAACCCCGAGGACGGCGCGCTCGGCGATCGTGACGTTTGTCCACGAATAGTCGCGTGGAGATCGCGTCAGTCGCGTCGTCACCGACTCCGCGTCGAACCCGAGAGCCAACTCCTCGGCGCCATGAGCCGCGTCCAGTAGCGACGCGATCCGCGCTGCGTCTGACGGCAGCGCAGCGCGTCCACATGATGGACCAGCGAGCTCACGGCACGGGAGCGTCATCCGTTCGACGCTGGTCGCCCAAAGTATCTCGCGCTGCGCCTCCCCCGCCATCTCCAGCATCTGCGCGTTTTCCGCTGCTATGAACGCCGAGGGGATCGGCAGTGGCCGTTCCCTGAAGATCTCCCTACCGTTCGAGCTGTTCAACGCAGGAAGGATTCCCTGCCCGCGCTCAGCCGGATCAACGCGAAGATGAAAGCGGTACGTCGCCCGGTACTCCGTGCCCGCCACGCGGATGCGCCGAACCGCGTCGGAGAGGACGCCGACGATGCGCCCTTCGTGCTCGACGACGCTCGTCAGGTGATGTTCCATCAGGCGGTGCTGCGCGAAGTAATCGTCCCCACGGTCATAGGACACCGACACCCCGCCCACCTCTACCGCGCACCTGCGCTCAAGATCGCGGAGGCCTGGCCCATCCGCCTCCGTCGCGAACCGCACCGCGACGCCCGCCGGCGGCCGCTTCTGGAGCGACATCGCGATGATCGGATAGTCCGGCGGATCGCCGAGTCGTACGGAGACGACCGCCTCATCCTGCCCGCATCGTACGATGGCCCGTGGACGGAACGCATCGTGCTCATACGCCAGCACCTCATCGACCGGGCGCCGAAACACTCGAAAGCGGCGCAATTGCTGGGTAACATCGAAGCCCGGATCAAACTCGTGCGTCGCTTCGACCTGTGCCGCCGTCAGCTCGCCGTCGGCGTAGCGCTCAATCGCCCACGCCATCCGCTCCGCCTGGATGGAAGACGCTGGGTCGAACGGCAGTTGGAGAGGCACGATGTGGCGCTCCTGCTAATCGCGCGGTACTCCGCCCGAGCGCCCATCGTACGCCCGGCCCGTGCCGATTGTCGAGTTGTTTGCTGTTTTGCTGTTTGCTGTTTGTTGGTCTGTTGTTTGCTGCAGCGCGAAGGGTTATTCCACGCCGTGGCACTTCTCGAAGGCTCGTGCAGCGCACGGCCGGAGATCCCGCGACAGCGGGATGCACGCCGTACCGCCTACTCGACCCCGTGGCACTTCTTGTACTTCTTGCCACTGCCGCACGGGCACGGCTCGTTGCGCCCGACCTTTTGCGCCGAGACGACGGTCTGGCCGCCGCCGCCCTCGCCGGGCTGGTTCGTGCGCAGGTTCTTCGGCGCTGCCTTCACGCCGAGCGCCGTGGCGGCGGCCCGCTCTGCCTGCTCGTTCGCCATGGTCGAGATACCGGCGGGCGTCGCTTCGGCCTCGGCCACCCCCGGCTGCGCGGCCACCATGACGGGTGCCGGCCGTGGCTGCTGCGTGATCTCGACGTGATAGATCGAACGCACAATCTGGTTGCGAATGTTGCCCAGAAGCTGATCCCACATGTCGCGCGCTTCGCGCTTGTACGCCACGAGCGGATCCGATTGCCCGTACGCCTGCAGGCCGATGCCCTGGCGCATCTCGTCCATCGCCGTCAGATGCTCGACCCAGAGCGAGTCGATCGACCGCAACATCACGAGTCGTTCGAGCTGCCGCATCAGCGGCGTGCCGATCTCCTCTTCCTTGTCTTCGTACGCATCATCGGCGAACTGCGTCAGCGCGGCGACGATCTCGTCCTGCGACATGCTGGCGAGCGCGTCGACGGTGAACTCTTCGGGCAGCTTGACGACCGCGTTCGCCTCCATGATCAGGGCATCGAAGTCCCATTCGGCGCTGTCGCGCGACGCGGTGTTCGTCAGCGCGATCGAGGCGATCTCCTCGTGCACCATCTCCTGCAGGTTCGACTTCAGGTCGGCGCCTTCGAGCACCTTCTGGCGTTCGGTGTAAATCACATCGCGCTGCGTGTTCATCACGTCGTCGTAGTCGACGACATGCTTCCTGATGTCGAAGTTGTGGCCTTCCACCTTCGTCTGCGCCGTCTCGATCGCGCGGCTCACCCAGCTGCTCTCGATGGGCATGTCTTCTTCCATGCCAAGGCGCGCCATCATGCCCGGCAGCCACTCCGGCGCGAACCGCCGCATGATGTCGTCTTCAAACGACACGTAAAACCGCGAACTTCCGGGGTCACCCTGGCGGCCTGCCCGCCCGCGCAATTGGTTGTCGATGCGCCGCGACTCGTGACGCTCCGTTCCGAGAATCGCCAGGCCGCCCGCCTCGACGACCCTGTTGTGCTCGTCGTCCCACTCCTCGCGCGGTCGCCCATCCGGCTTGCCGCCGAGGACGATGTCCGTGCCGCGTCCGGCCATGTTCGTGGCGATCGTGACGCCGCCAAAGTGCCCCGCCTGCGCGACGATGCCAGCTTCCTTCTCGTGTTGCTTGGCGTTCAGCACCTGGTGATCGAGCCCGCGCTTTTTGAGCAACTCCGAGAGATACTCCGACTTCTCGATCGACACCGTGCCGACGAGGACGGGGCGGCCCTCTTTCTGCAGCTCCTCGACCTCTTCGGCGACGGCCTCGAACTTCGCCTTCTCGCTCCGGTACACCAGGTCCGTCTCGTCCTCGCGCACCATCGGCTGGTGCGTCGGAATGACGACGACCTCGAGCTTGTAGATCTTGAAGAACTCCTCGCCCTCAGTCGCGGCCGTACCCGTCATGCCGCAGAGCTTGCTGTACAACCGGAAGTAGTTCTGCAGCGTGATGGTGGCGTACGTGGTCGATTCGTTCTGGACGCGCACGCCCTCTTTGGCCTCGACCGCCTGGTGCAGGCCATCGGACCAGCGCCGGCCGAACATCAGCCGCCCGGTGAAGTCGTCGACGATGACGATCTCGCCGTCTTTCACCACGTAATCCACATCGGCCTGGTAGATGATGTGCGCCTTTAGCGCCGCTTCCATATACCGCGTCATCCGGTAGTTCTCCGGCGCGTAGATGTTCGCGATGCCGAGCAGCTTCTCCATCTTCTCAACGCCCTGCTCCGTCAGCAGCACGGAGCGCGACTTGAGATCGATCGTGTAGTCCTCGTCCTGCGTCAGCCGCGGCACCAGGCGCGAGAACGTCTGGTACTTCGCCGCACTGTCCTCCGCCGGACCGCTGATGATCAGCGGCGTCCGCGCTTCGTCGATGAGGATGTTGTCCACCTCGTCGACGATCGCAAAGTGCCGCTCGCGCTGCACCATGCCGTCGAGCGATGTCGCCATGTTGTCGCGCAGGTAGTCGAAGCCGAACTCATGGTTCGTGCCGTACGTCACGTCGGCGTAGTACGCCTCGCGCCGCGAGCACGGACGCAGGTACTCCATGTTCTCCGTCTCGCTCTGCTTTTCGGGCGAGTACATGTACGCCGAGTCGTGCTGAAGCACGCCGAGCGTGACGCCGAGCAGGTCGAACACCGGCCCGTACCACTGCGCGTCGCGCTTGGCGAGGTAATCGTTGACCGTCACGAGGTGTGCGCCGCGTCCTTCGAGCGCCATGAGATAGAGGGGCAGCGTCGCCGTCAGCGTCTTGCCTTCGCCAGTCTTCAGTTCGGCGATCTTCCCCTGGTGCAGCACCACGCCACCGATCAGCTGCACATCGTAATGTCGCTGGCCGACGCGCCGCCGCGCCGCTTCGCGCACGACGGCGAACGCTTCCGGCAGCAGGTCATCCGTCGTCTCGCCGGCTTCGATGCGCGCCCGGAACGCCGGCGTCTTGGCCGCCAGTTCCTCGTCGGACAGTGCCTCGGTCTCCGGCTCGAAGGCGTTCACGCGCTCGACGAGCGGCAAATACCGCTTCACCTCGCGTTCGTTTCCGCCAAAAATCTTGCTGAGAAAGCTCATGGAAAGACCTCGTGGTATGCGGTCGCTCTTGACAGTGTAGCAGCCTCAAACCGCCCCTCTCCGCCATTCGTCCGGCCCCGCCGCGAAGATCAGGCGCACTCCCTACGGGAACGCCCGCGCACGTTGACTCAGGGTGCATCAGAGCACGGCAACGCGCCGCATTGTGGCCGAGAAGCAAGCGCTTCTCGAAACGAAAGGGGCACAGCGCGCTGTGCCCCTACGAACGTCCGCGCGCGCGCTCAGCAGCGTTACCAGCCGCGCTTCGCCAGGATCTCGTTCTCCGGGATCGCGCCGATCTCCAGCCCCTTCATCGCGGTCCCCAGGCCGCGCGACACCTCGGCGAGGATTGCCGGGTCGCGGTAGTGCGTCGTCGCTTTCACAATCGCCCGCGCCATCTTCTCCGGGCTCTCTGACTTGAAGATGCCGCTGCCGACGAACACGCCCTCAGCGCCAAGGTGCATCATCAGCGCCGCGTCAGCCGGCGTCGCGATGCCCCCCGCGGCGAAGTTGACGACCGGCAAC
>JANPBN010000470.1:0-2400 GCA_031430415.1 Dehalococcoidia bacterium | reverse complement strand
TGAGGACTCGCTCGATGACATCGCCGAGTCGGGCGAACGCCTGGACGCGATCATCAACGACCTGCTGGTGCTGGCGCGCCTGAAGCAGGGCGCGGTGCTTGACATGGAACCACTCGTCGTGAGGCACCTCGTCGAGAGCCTGGTTACCGAGCACCGGCGGCAGTACCCGCAGCGCGACCTCCGCGTGGAGGAGACGGGCGGTGAGCCGGCCGTCGTGGCGCACGAAGGCTACTTGAGGCAGGCGCTCCGCAATCTCCTCAGCAACGCCGAGAAATACAGCCCCGCCGATCAGACGATCGAGATCGAGATCGTTCGAACAGACGACGCGGTGCGCATCTGCGTACGAGATCACGGCACGGGCATACCGCTCGATGAGCAGGCGGCGATCTTCGAGCCGTTCTACCGATCTTCCTCCAGCCAGTCGGCACAAGGGATCGGCGTTGGGCTGACGGTCTTCCGCCGGCTCATCGAGGCGCAGCACGGCAGCTGCTGGGTCAGGAACCACCCGGAAGGCGGCGCGGAATTCGGCGTCTCGCTACCGACGGAACATTCTGGAGAGGATCCCCTCACCGCGTGAGCCTGTGCTTGATCGCTGGGTGCTGTCGGCCTGAACCGGGCGGCTTGTGGTCGGCTGTTGGGCGCGGGGGGTCCGCACGGTGGTGGCAGGCGCAACGGAGGGGGCCCTGCCGTTCGGTTGCGCGGGTGTGCGTTCGGTGCGCGTTGGCGTCTGGGCCTGCTGCGCCGCTGCCGTCTGCGCCGCTGCCGTAACGGGGGAGAGCGTCTGCGTCCGCTGCGGCTCTGCCAGCGCAGGGCCGGGCGCATCGACCTGGCGACCGAGGAGCTCGTCGAAGAGCGAACGGTAGTGCAACATGGCCTTGCGGAGCGACTCGGTATCAGCGTTCCCCATCTCACTCTGGTCGGCGATATCGCGCGCGGCGCGGTAGTCGCGTACGACGTACGGGTGATCGACGGAGATGTCGGCGGCGCGCTGCTCGAAGTCACCCATCGGGTAGCCGCGTCCGATCATCGCTTCATCGACGAGCGACTGCGCCTGGGCGATGGCCGCGCGGGGCTCGTCGACGAACGCCATCTGCGTGGCGGTCCACTGGCGCGTGAGGCGCTCGCACTGTTCGGCCGGGAGGTCGCGGAGCTGGAGCTGCGCGACACGCTCCTGTCGCGACTGAAGCTGCGCCTCGGCGTCCTTCTTGCTGTCAGATCCGCTCAGGGCGCGATCGTATTCCGGCCCGAAGTTGCGCCGCAGGGTATCTGAGCGATGCTTTGCTCGCGACTGCATCATCGCGAGCGAGGCGACGACCAGTATTGCGACGAGCGCGGCAACTGCGATGATGATGAGAATTGTCGTGTCCACGTGGAACCTCCCGTTTTTGTCGAACGTTGTGGGTGAGCTATTGAGAATCATCTTCTTCTGCGGCGGGTGATCACGCTTCGGTTACGCGGCTGGCGTGTCGAAGGCGTTGCAGTGCTGTGGCTGTGGGGACGGCGAGGGTTGGCGGTGCGTGCTCGTCGTGGGTGGTGCTGGTTTCGTCGCTGCAAGCTTCCTGACATGCTTTTGTGGCGTTGCCTTGATGGAACGTCACGGCCGGGATCGTACTGTGGATGCGACGCATACATTTCGTACGCCGGGTTCAATAGGAGACACACAATGGCATCCATCGAGAAGAGCATTGAAGTCGAGGCGCCGCTGTCAGCCGTCTACAACCAGTGGACGCAGTTCGAGGAGTTCCCGAACTTCATGGAAGGCGTGAAGTCCGTGACGCAGATGGGCGACGACCGCGTCCACTGGGTGGCGCAGATCGCCGGTCAGGAGAAGGAGTGGGACGCGCGCATCACCGAGCAGGCGCCGGACAAGCGCATTGCGTGGAAGAGCGAAGACGGCGCGGAGAACGCCGGCGTCGTAACGTTCCACCGCATCGACGACAACGTCACGAAGGTGATGCTGCAGGTCGACTACGACCCTGAGGGCGTCGTCGAGAGCACCGGCGACAAGCTGGGCTTCGTCGGGCGCCGTGTCGACGGCGACCTCGGCCGCTTCAAGGACTTCATCGAAGAGCGCGGTCGGGCGACCGGCGGCTGGCGAGGAACGATTGTGCAAAAGGCGAGCTAACGTCGTCGTCACGCCGATCTCCCAATGCTACGGCCGGGGGTGTCCACTTCCCGGCCTTCGCCGCGTCTCCGCGCGATGGCGGCAGAAGTGAGACGGTCGGGCTTTAATACGCGTCCGCAACCCCCACGACTGCCCCGTTACGCTGAGCGATGCCGAGCAGCACTATGGTCTTCGCAGGCTTAGGCGTCTCAAGTGGAGGTTATACCCGTCATGGCAATCCAAAACGACTCGGACCGAAGAAGCAGCTGCGATCGTTGCGGCGGCTGTTACGTGCC
>JANPBN010000469.1:0-5938 GCA_031430415.1 Dehalococcoidia bacterium | reverse complement strand
GCGGTGAGCAGCTCGGTGCGCTCCGAGCTGACGCTCTCCGGGATGACGACCTTCAGCCGGTATCCCTTGATGCGGCAGATCATGGCGAGCGAGATGCCGGTGTTGCCGGAGGTGGGCTCGAGGACGACGCGATCCTTCGTGAGTACGCCCGTGCGCTCGGCGTCCTCGATCATGTACTTGGCGATGCGATCCTTCACGCTGCCGCTCGGGTTCTGGCCCTCGAGCTTGGCGAAGATGCGCACCGACGGCTTGGGACTCATCCGCGGCATCTCGACGAGCGGCGTATTACCGATGGCATCGATCAGATTGCTGTACAGCATATGTGGGACCTAACCCCCTGCCCCTTCCCTGAAGGGAAGGGGAGATTTCTCGAAACCTCATCCATCGGACGTAACCCGCTGCCCCTTCTCGCCCGATCCAGCTCCGCTGGACGATGGAGGGAAGGGGAGTTTTTCGTTTTAGCCGCCGGCGAGGGCGGGGAGGATGGAGATCGTGTCGCCTTCCTTCACGCGCGTTTCGAGCTGATCGAGGTACCGGATGTCCTCGTCGTTCAGGTAGATGTTGACGAAGCGGTGCAGCGAGCCGTCCTGCATGATCTGCGACTTGAAGCCGGGGTACTTGCCATCGAGGTTCGCGAGCAGTTCGCCGACGGTGCCGCCATCCCCCTGGACGAGCTTGGCGCCGGTCACCTTCTGCAACACCGATGTCACTTTCACGTCTACTGCCATGGTCCGTTGTCCTTTGCCTGGGGCGTGCGTCGCGGGCCGCCGCCATACGTTACGCAGCTCTAGGCGTTCATCGATGACACTTCTCGCGCGCGCTTCGCCGCATCGGCGGCCTTCTGCTCTTCCTCGTTGGTGTGGCCGAATGCGCCGCCGCACCAGGCGTCGTAGTCGATCAGCTCGGTGACGCTCGGCTCGTCTCCGCAGAGCACGCACTTCGGATCCTTGCGGATGCGCACCTGCCGGAACTCCATCGCCAGCGCGTCATAGAGGAGCAGCCGGCCGTGCAGCGAGTCGCCGACGCCGAGGATCAGCTTCAGCACCTCGGTCGCCTGGATCGTGCCGACGGTGCCGCAGAGCGCACCCAGCACGCCGGCCTCGGCGCAGCTCGGCACCATGCCGGGCGGCGGCGGCGACGGATAGAGGCAGCGGTAGCATCCCTGGCCGGGCAAGTACACGGTCACCTGACCATCGAAGAGCAGGATGGAGCCGTCGATCAGCGGCTTCTTCAGGAAGAAGCAGGTGTCGTTGACGAGATAACGCGCGGCGAAGTTGTCGGCGCCGTTGATGATGTAGTCGTACTTGGCGATGATCTCCATCGAGTTGTCCGACGTGATCGGCACCTCGTGCGTCACTACTTCGACATCCGGGTTGTAGGCGTTGATCGTCTCCTTGGCGGAGATCGCCTTGGCCTTGCCGATGTCGGCGTTCTGGTGCAGGATCTGCCGCTGCAGGTTGCTGATGTCGACTGTATCGAAGTCGACGATGCCGATCTTGCCGACGCCCGCGAGCGCGAGATACACCGCTATCGGCGAGCCGAGGCCGCCGGCGCCGATGATGAGGACGCTTGCCTCCATGATCTTTCGCTGCCCGGCCGGACCGACCTGGGGCATGATGATGTGGCGCGAGTAACGGTTCACTTGCTCGTGCGTCAGCGCGCCGACGACGCGCCGCGGCTCCACGACCCGTTGTGGACCATCGCCTGAACCGCCGGCCATGGCCGGGATGATGGCGACTTCGTCGCCATCGGACACCTTCGTGTCGGTGCCCTGAAGGGATGAGATCTCCTGCTTGTTCACGTAGATGTTGATGTGCGCCGGAATCTCGTTGCCTGCGCCGAAGACGAGCTGCCGGAATCCCGGGTACTGCTTGTCGACGTCGGCCAGCACCTCGGCGACGTTCGCTCCGTCGGCCTTGATGCTCTGGCGGTTGCCGGTCATCTTTCGGAACGGCGTGGGAATGTAGACCGACACAGCCATGTGCCCTCCTATGCGGGCGGAGTACGGGAGATGCGATTCGGTGTCGATGACGCCGGTCGCGCGGTCGACGTGGAGATGTCCGTGATCCATGTTGGTTTCCCGTTCCGCCTTACAAACTCACACTCAGATATCGCTCGCCGGTGTCGCACAGAATCGTCACGACGCGCTTGCCCGGCCCCAACTGCTTCGCCACCTGCGCGGCTGCCCAGACGTTTGCGCCGGCGGATACGCCGACGAGCAATCCCTCTTCGCGCGTCAGGCGCGCGGTCATCGCGAAGGCATCCTCATCCTTGACGGCGACGAGGTCGTCGTAGACGGCGCGGTTGAGGACGCTGGGCACGAAGCTCGCGCCAATGCCCTGGATGCCGTGGATGCCCGCCTTGCCGCCACCGAGCACCGGCGACTTCTGCGGCTCGACGGCGACGATGCGGACGTTCGGCACGTCCGCCTTCAGCACCTCGCCGACGCCGGTGATCGTGCCGCCGGTACCGACCCCCGCGACAAACGCATCGATGTTGCCTTCGGTCTGGCGAAGGATCTCGCGCGCCGTCGTGCGACGGTGGATGTCCGGGTTCGCCAGGTTGTTGAACTGCTGCGGCATGAAGTAGCCGTTCTTCTTCTCGTTCAGTTCTTGTGCGGCGAAGACGGCGCCGCTCATGCCCTCGATCGCCGGCGTCAGGACGAGTTGGGCGCCGAAGCGGGTCAGCAGCCGTCGGCGCTCGACGCTCATGTCTTCGGGCATCGTCAGGATCAGCTTGTAGCCCTTCACGGCAGCCACCATCGCCAGCCCGATGCCCGTGTTGCCGGACGTCGGCTCGACAATCGTGTCGCCGGGCTTCAGGAGACCCTGCTCTTCCGCGGCTTCGACCATCGCGAGCGCGATGCGGTCCTTCACGCTGCCGCCGGGGTTGAGTGACTCCATCTTGCCGCAGATCTCCGCGGCGCCTTCAGGCGCGACACGGGACAGGCGCACCATGGGTGTCGCGCCAATGAGCTCGAGCACGCTGTCGGCGATGCCATCGGCGTAGGCACGAGGCGAAGTGCCGGTGCTAGATGACATAGCGCCCTCCCTGCCGGTCGTACTCCAGTTCGCGCGTCGCCAGGTCACCGATGGTTACGCCATCGAGGATCTCCTGCGTGGCGGTCTCGACGTTGTGCCAGACCTCGTGTGCGGCGCGGCACTGGTGGCCCTCGTCGTGCAGATGCGACACCGGCGAGAGCGAGCCCTCGAGCGTGCGGATGACTTCGCTGAGGCGGATCTCGTCGGGGCGGCGCAGGAGGGCATGCCCACCCTGGGGCCCGCGGACGCTGCGGATGAAGCCGGCCTTGCGGAGCGTGGTCAGCAGTTGGTCGAGGTACGGCTCTGGAATGCGCTGCCGGGCGGCGATTTCGGCGCTCTGCAGCGGCCGTCCCTCACCATAATGATGGGAGAGTTCAATCAGGGCGCGGACGCCGTAGTCACCCTTGGTTGAGATGCGCATTTGTATCTACCAGACGGGAAGTCACTAAAGTTAAGCGATTACATCAACAATAGTAGCGAGGAGCGTCGGAGGGGCGCAAGTGGGGCTGTGGGAGGCCGGAACCCGGGAAGCGGATTTGGCTAAAGCTGGGACGAGGACTACCCGGTTTGTCGTTGAGGGTCTGTCATCGCCACGAAGCTCCTCCCACTTCCTTCCTCCAAGCGACGAACTCGCGGCGGGCTGCGAATCCCAGACTCCCATAAATCGCAACATCCTCCTCGTCGTCGGCCTGCACGCACATCCGCTCGATGCCGCTGGCGCGGAAGCTACGCACGCACGCGCTGATGAGCGCTGCCTCCACGCCGTGGCCCTCGTGACCGTCGCCAATTACAACCAGCCGGGCATGGCCGTATCCCGCGATTACGGGATCGATCCACTCGTCTGTTTCTTTCTCTAAGAGCGCGAGCACGAATCCAGCGATCGCCTCGCCCCGGTACGCAACGTGAGAGAACGCGCCGTCGAAGTCCTGTCCTGGAATCTCGGTGCGATCCCACTGCTCATCGTTGATCGGGTCGTTCGAGCGGAATACGCCGTTGTATAGCGGCAACAACAACTCGTGCATGCCAAGCGTCCAGGGAACGATGCGCGCCTCAGTCGGGGCCAACTCGGGGAGCGGTGGCGCGATGTCGCGATGCATCTCGACGAAGGTGCAGTACGGCGAGTATCCCAACGAGCGGTACATCGCGGTATGTTCGGGAGCGAGGCCGACGCCGGGCTCGAGAATGCGATCGAGGCACCTGAACGACGGCGCCCAACGAAACTCATCGAGCCATCGCAGGAGTGGCTCGGCGTAAGCCGAACCGGGCAGGTCGAACGCGAAGTTACTTTGGAGATCCAACGTGGACGTGGAGCCGAGTTGCAGCCAACCAAGTGCAACGATGCTGCCGTCCTCGACCACGACGCGCGAGACGTCGGGCAGCCCGCTGTCAAACGTCAGATAGTCACGAAACTTGTCGAAGGACGACCAGTCCAGCGATCTATATTCGCGATCCCACGCACGCATTACCGATTCGATCTCTGGTAGGTCTGCTTCTGTCGGTGAGCGCCAGTTCGCCGGGTCCATGCTCAATGCTACCCGCTTCCAACAACCGTCACAGTTACACTGTAGGCGGCACGGAGGGGTGTCCGAGTGGATTAAGGAGACCGTCTTGAAAACGGTTGTAGGCTCAACACCTACCGTGGGTTCGAATCCCACCCCCTCCGCCAGTTTCCGGAAGCTGGAGGTTGGATGCGGGAAGCTGGATGATCCACCGCTGGCGGAGACCGCGGAGCCGGGAACATGACACAAGAGGACGCGAGCTCGGTTGATGCATACCTTCGCGGCTTGCCCGATGACGCGCGCTTGGCGCTCGAACGGCTGCGCGAAGCGATCCGGGCCGTCGTACCTGACGCCACGGAAGTCATCAGCTACCAGATTCCCACTCTAAAATACGAAGGCCGGATGCTGCTCTCGTATGCGGCGTTCAAGGATCACTGCAGCATCTTCCCCGCGAGCGATGGCGTCCTGAAGGCAGGGGGCGACGCGCTGCGTCCCAGACTCGCAGGCAAGGCGACGATTCGCTTCACCACGCAGAAGCCGCTCTCCAAGGCACTGATCGCGAAGATCGCCAAGGCGCGGCTGGCCGAGGTGTGCGCCGAGATCGCGGCGAGGAAGCAGAAGCTTCGTCAAGCCTGATACCGGCGCCACTCGCTGGGATCGCCTCAACATAGTTCGGGCGGCGCGATCCCGCGGTGCCGCGGGATCTCCGCTGCGCTTCGACAATTGCCCTTTGTGCGCGCGTGCACTAATCTGCGGTCGAATCTACGAACGCTTGCGCCGGAGGGTACGCCGTGGCCATGGACACTCGCTGGGAAGACGTCGACAAGCTCCTCGTTCGCTCTGAGCGGACGAAGGACGAGAAGCTGGTGAAGGCTGTCCGCGAGGTCGCCGACGCGCGCTTCAAGTTCCCGACGCCCGAGTTCGCGGCGTACCGGACGCACATCAACGTGCCCGAGATCAGCATGGCCGTGCAGGTCGGCAAGGAAGAGATCGTCCCGAGCATCGTCGTCGTCGAGAAGACGAGCACCGGGCACACGACGCTCGTCATGACGGCCGAGGTCTGCTCGACCGAGATGGTGAACGAGGGCGTGGGGAAGCAGGTCTGGGCGCGCATCGCGTCGGTGCCGGATCAGGTGTTCTATCTCTACGTCCCTGTCGGACTCGGCGCCGAGGCGAAGCGCATCTGCCGCCGTCTGAAGATCGAGGTGGCCGGCGTGCGCACATGGCGCACGACCCCGCGCGGCTTCGAGGTCAACGCCGTCTCCGAAGGCCCGAACCCTCTCGCCGCGCTGATGCCGCCGATCGTGCGGAAGCTGCTCGCGACACCGTAGGGCTCGCCTGTTGGTCGCTGGTTTCTGGTCGCTTGTCCTGAGCGAACGCCACCGCCACTCGTACCCC
>JANPBN010000468.1:0-10049 GCA_031430415.1 Dehalococcoidia bacterium | reverse complement strand
CCGGTGAGCCGGATGATGGAGGGCGAGGCCGAGAAGCTCCTGCATATGGAGGAGGCGCTGCACGAACGCGTCATCGGCCAGGATCGCGCTGTCGAGGCGGTGTCCGAGGCGCTGCGTCGCGCACGCGCCGGGCTGAAGGATCCGAAGCGGCCGATCGGCAGCTTCATCTTCCTTGGCCCCACCGGCGTCGGAAAGACCGAACTGGCGCGCGCGCTCGCCGGCTACCTCTTCGATGACGAGGACGCAATGATCCGTCTCGACATGTCGGAGTACGCCGAGCGACACACGGTCTCGCGCATCGTCGGCGCACCTCCGGGCTACGTCGGCTATGACGAAGGCGGCGCGCTGACCGAGGCGGTTCGCCGCCGGCCCTATCGCGTCATCCTGTTCGACGAGATCGAGAAGGCGCACCCGGACCTGTTCAACCTACTGCTCCAGATCCTGGAGGACGGTCGCCTGACCGATGGCCAGGGCCGCACGGTGGACTTCCGGAACACGATCATCATCATGACGTCGAACCTGGGCACGAGTTCTGAATCGAAGGGCCGCTTCGGTTTCGTCACGAGCCGTGCGCAGGACGACGGACAGCGCTCGTTGCGCCAGGAACAGATGGAGGAGGCGCTTCGGCAGGCCTTCCGGCCGGAGTTCCTCAACCGCATCGATGAAACGATCGTCTTCGAGCCGCTCACCGAGAACGAGCTTGGCCAGATCGTCGAGCTGATGCTGAACGAAGTCCGCGGCCGGCTGACGGATCGCGCGGTGGAGTTCGAAGTCACCGACGCGGCGAAGGCCGAACTTGTGAAGGAGGGCTTCGATCGCGTCTATGGCGCACGCCCGCTCCGCCGCATCGTGACGCGGCGTATCGAGAACCCGCTGGCGAAGCGGATCCTCGCGGGCGACTTCGGCGAAGGCTCCATCATTCGTGTCGACTATGTGGACGGCGAGTTCCGTTTCGATAACGCGGGCGCCCGTGAGGCCGCAGCGGTGGCGTAACGAGGCGATGGCGATTGCGATAGAGGCGCATCCGGGAACGGGTGCGCCTCTTTTCTTCCCGAAGGTCGCTTCCCGCATCTCGCATCTCGCCTCATACTCAACCTATGCCCGAGATACCCGACCTCGAAGCGATCAGGCGCTACCTGAACGCGCGCATCGTCGGTGCTGAATGCATCGAAGCGCAGGTGCTCATTCCGGTGATCGTGCGCACGCCGAAGGCAGACTTCGAGGCGGCACTCACGGGCAATCGCTTCGGCGAGGTGCTGCGCCGCGGCAAGTTCCTGCTGTTCGCGCTGGCCGATGAGCGGGTCATGCTCATTAACCCGATGCTCACGGGCCGGTTTCAATACCTCGAACCAAAGACGAAGCGTGCGGCGAAGACGGCGGTCGTGCTGTCGCTCGATACGGGCATGCAACTGCGCTACGCCGATCAGCGCGTCATGGGCAAGATCTACGTCACGGACATCGATGGCCTTGCGTCGGTGCCCGTGTTCGGCGAGATGGGCCCAGATGCGCTGGCGGTAACGGAGGACGACTTTCGCGCGCGCATCCGCAAGTTCACCGGCGCGATCAAGAACGTGCTCACGAACCAGAAATTCATCGCCGGCATCGGCAACGCGTACGCAGACGAGGTCCTCTTCGAGGCGCGCCTGGACCCGTTCCGCAAACGGACGACGATGAGCGACGACGATATCGGCCGGCTACATCGCGCCATCGGTACGGTGATGGACTGGGCGATCCCGATCCTGGAGGAGCACTTCCGCGACGGGCTCGACTACGAGGAGTGGCGCGAGCATCTCAAGGTGCACCGAAAGGGCGTCGAGGGACTCGTCCGTGACCGCGACAAGGGACGCTGTCCGCGGTGCGGTCTCCACATCACGCAGATCTCGCCGAACGATCGCATCACGAGTTGGTGCCGGAACTGCCAGACATGAGCCGAATCGCGTTCACCGACGTGCGCCTCGTCCTGCCGCATGCCGTCTCGGCAGGCACCTTGCTGGTGCGGGATGGGGTCATCGAATCGGTGGAGATGGGCGAGCATGTTGCCGTGCCGGAGGGCTACGAGCGCATCGATGGCGATGGGCGCTATCTCGCACCGGGGCTGATCGATGTGCACGTCCATGGCGGTGGCGGCTTCGATCTGATGAGCGATGACCCTGAACAGATCCGCGGCTACGCCCGCTGGGTCGCGACGCGCGGTGTCACCGGCTTTCTCGTCAGCACGAGCGGTCGCGACCATGCGGACATCGTGCGCCGCCTGCGCGCCGTAGCGCCTGCCATCGGCGATAGCCCTGGCGCTGCGCGGGTGCTCGGGTTCCATCTCGAGGGTCCGTACATCAACCCGGTGCGAAAGGGCGCGTTTCCGCTGCGCTGGCTGCGCGCCCCGTCCGCCGACGAGTACCGTGAGCTGTTCGATGCATCGGGCGGCACTGTGCGCCAGATGACGCTGGCGCCGGAGCTGCCCGGCGCCCACGCTTTGATCGACGCGGTGCTCGCGTCCGGCGCGACCGTTGCGATTGGCCACACCAATGCGACGTACGACGAGGCGATGGCGGCGATCGATCGAGGCGCCACCCACGTCACGCACTGCTTCAACGCGATGCGGCCGCTGGAGCATCGCGATCCCGGCGTGCTGGGCGCAGTGATGACGTCGGACGCAGTCACGGCGGAATTGATTGGAGACGGTGCCCACGTCGACTTCGCCGTGGCGCGGGTGCTGATTCGCGCGAAGGGCCACGATCGCGTCGTGCTGATCACCGACGCTATGCCCCTCGCCGGAACCGCGGAAGGCGACGGCGAATGGGAGGGCCAGCCCATCCGCGTCGAAGGCGGCAAGGCCGTGCGTGTGAGCGACGGCACCATCATGGGCGGCGTGATCACACTCGATCAGACCGTACGCAACGCCGTTGCGCACATGGACGTGCCGCTCCACGCCGCCGTCGCGATGGCATCCGCGAACGCCGCGGCGGCCATGCACCTGCCCGCGGGCTTCGGGACGCTCGTGGCGGGCGCGCCGGCCGATCTCGTCCTGCTCGACGAGGCTCTGTCCGTCGTGGGTGTTTGGGCCGTTGGGCGCTGAGCCAGCGGGTTTACATCGCCGGCGGGGCGCTTGCAGATGGGCGTTATGGTTCGGTAGCATCAGGACTAGCACTCTGGTGAATCGAGTGCTAAACTTGACTCAAATCCAACGATGAAGGCAAGTTCCCAGATTCAGAACCACAGGAGGTATCACGTGGCTAAGGCTGCAGTCCGGTCCAAGCCGAAGGCAAAGAAGGCCGCTCCCAAGGCGAAGGCGCCCGCCCCGAAGGCGAAGTCAGTCGTGACCAAGACGGCTCTCGTGCCCCTGCACGACCGCATCGTCATCCGCCCGGTCGTCCAGGAAGAGGTGCTCGCAAGCGGCATTGTCATCCCCGACACGGCGAAGGAGAAGCCCCAGCAGGGCGTCGTCATCGCTTGCGGCCCGGGCCGCCTCGATGACAACGGCAAGCGCGTCGCGATGGACGTCGCTGTCGGCGACCGCGTGCTCTACGCGAAGTACACGGGCCAGGAAGTCAAGATCGACCAGGAAGAGCTGATCGTCCTCGCCGAGAAGGACGTGCTCGCGAAGGTCCGGTAGCTGGGCCCATGGTGACTGGTGATTGGTGATTGGGATGTGTCCCCATCGCCCACTGGTCACAGCCCAATCACCAGTCACCAATCACAAGGAGACCAGATCAGTGGCAAAGCAAATCGTATTCGATGAGGAGGCGCGGCGTTCCCTCAAGGCGGGCATCGACCAGCTCGCCGACGCCGTCAAGGTGACCCTCGGCCCGCGTGGCCGCACCGTTGTCCTCGACAAGAAGTTTGGCGCCCCGGCCGTCGTCGATGACGGCGTGTCGATCGCCAAGGAAATCGAACTTCGCGACCCGTTCGAGAACATGGGCGCGCAGCTCGCGAAGGAAATCTCGACGAAGACCAACGACGTCGCCGGCGATGGCACGACGACCGCCACGGTCCTCGGCCAGGCGATGGTCCGCGAAGGCATGCGCAACGTCGCGGCCGGCGCGAACCCGATGGCGCTCAAGCGCGGCCTCGAGGCCGGCGTCGCCGAAGTCGTGAAGTACCTGCGCAAGCTTGCGACGCCCGTCGCTGGCCGGACGCAGATCGCCCAGATCGCCTCCATCTCGGCTCGCGAGTCTGAGATTGGCGAGATGATCGCCGAAGTTATGGAGAAGGTCGGCAAGGACGGCGTCATCACGGTCGAGGAGTCGAAGGGCCTCAAGTTCGAGACGGAGTTCGTCGAGGGCATGAGCATCGACCGCGGCTACGTGTCGCCGTACTTCGTGACGAACAGCGAGCGCATGGAAGCATCGCTCGATGAGCCGTACATCCTCATCACCGACAAGAAGATCAGCGCCGTTTCGGACATCCTTCCGGTGCTCGAGAAGGTGCTGCAGGTGACGAAGAACTTCGTCATCGTCTGCGACGACGCCGATGGCGAGGCCCTCGCCACGCTCGTGGTCAACAAGCTTCGCGGCACGATCAACGCTCTTGTCGTCAAGGCGCCGGGCTTCGGCGACCGCCGCAAGGCCATGCTCGAGGACATCGCGATCCTCACGGGTGGCGCCTACGAGACCGAAGACATGGGCGTGAAGCTCGAGAACGCAACGATCGCCGACCTTGGCCGCGCTCGCCGCGTGACGTCGACCAAGGACGAGACGACGATCATCGAGGGCTACGGCACCGACAAGGCGATCCAGGACCGGATCCGCCAGATCAAGGCCCAGACCGAGGAAGCCACGTCGGAGTTCGACCGCGAGAAGCTGCAGGAACGGCTTGCGAAGCTCGCCGGCGGCGTCGCCGTCGTGAAGGTCGGCGCGGCCACCGAGGTGGAGCTCAAGGAGAAGAAGCTCCGCGTCGAGGACGCGCTCTCGGCCACCCGCGCTGCCGTCGAGGAGGGCATTGTCCCCGGTGGTGGTGTCGCGCTGCTGCGCGCCATCCCGGCCGTGGTCGCCCTCAAGGAGAAGCTCACGGGCGACGAGCGCACCGGTGCGGCGATTCTCGAGCGCGCGCTTGAGGAGCCGATTCGCATCATCTCGGAGAACGCCGGCCAGGAAGGCTCGGTCGTCGTCGAGAACATCAAGAACCACAAAAACAAGTCGTGGGGCTATGACGCCCGGAACGATGTCTACGTCGACCTTCTGAAGGCCGGCATCATCGACCCGGTAAAGGTGACGCGCTCTGCGCTGGAGAACGCCGCCAGCATCGCCGCCATGGTGCTGACGACGGAGACGCTGGTGACGGACATCCCGGAGCCGCCGTCGGCCGCCCCGGCGCCGCCGCCGATGGACTACTAGTGTTGGGCGGCTGGTGACTGGTCGCTGGGTAGATTGCAAATCGAGAGAGCGCCCGCAGAAATGCGGGCGCTCTTCTGTTTCCGCAGGCGACTCGCTAGGCGCTTGTCCAGCGGAATTGGATCTCCGGCTCCGCCTGCGACACGCGGCGAGCACCGCCGCCATGGTGCTGACGACAGAGATCTTTGAGGGACGGACGTACCGAGAGGAGCCGTTCGCTGCCCCGGCGCTTACCCAGCGGAGCTGGATCTCCGGCTCCGCCTCGTCGTTCTCAGCCCACCCCAGATGCGCGGACTCAGATGCGGTGCCTCGCGTGACGCCTCCCGCCTCTCGCTTCTCGCTTCCCGCTTCCCTACCCGCGCGGTACGATCTCGGCGTGAAATCGGTCGACATCGTCATTCCCTGCTACAACGAAGAGCGTGTGCTCGCGGCCAGCGTCGAGAAGCTGCGGGCGTGGTGCGCGGCGAACCTGCCGTACACGTGGCGCATCGTCGTTGCGGACAACGCCTCGACCGATGGCACGATGGAAGTGGCGTCGCAACTCGCTCAGGAGGACCCCGACGGCGTCGGCTTCATCCACCTCGACCAGAAGGGCCGTGGGCGGGCGCTCAAGCGCGCGTTCATCGCTAGCCGTGCCGACGCCATGTGCTACATGGACGTCGATTTGTCCACTGACCTCGGCATGATCACCCCGCTGCTCTCCGGCGTGCTCGATGAGGGGTACGACATCGCCTACGGATCTCGCGTGTCGCGCGGCTCCGACATCGAGCGGTCGCTGAAGCGCGAGATCAACTCACGCGGCTACATTCTCGCGATCAAGGCGCTGTTCTGGACGAAGTTTGCCGATGCCCAGTGCGGCTTCAAAGCGATCTCACGCGACGCAGCACAAGCCCTGTTGCCGCACGTCAACGACGGCGAGTGGTTCTTCGACACGGAGCTGATGATCATCGCCGAGAAGGCGGGCTATCGGTTGAAGGAAGTGCCCGTGCGCTGGGTCGAGGATCCGGACACCCGTGTGAAGTTCCCGCAAGACATCATCAAGATGGGCTCGAACCTCTTCAAGCTGCGCATGCGGAAGCTGCCCAAGCGGCCGTAGTAGTCAAGTCAAACATAGAGGCACAGAGATCACAGAGATTGGTTCTTGTCGGTCGGATGAAGCGCCCGATGCTCCGAAGCCGATGCCTCGCTTTGCCCCGGAACTCCAAGCTCTACGGCTGTGCTCAGGCCGTTAGACCTCGACGTAGACGTCGTCGCCTTCGACGCGCGTGGGGTACGAGGGCACGCTGCGCTTGAGGAATCCCGGATACGTCGCATCCATGAGCAGCTTGTAGACGCCGGGGCGGGTGACCCAGCCGCAGATGCCGCCGTCGGTGACGTCGAACTTCGCGCCGTGACCGGGGCACTCGACGACCGTGCCATCCAGCGTGCCGTTGTGCAGCCGGTACCGCAGGTGCGTGCAGCGGTTGCCGATGGCGTACGCAGCGCCATCGATATTCGCCAGCAGGATCTCCTTACCCTTCGCCTTGACGGCCTTCATGGTGCCGGGCGGAACGTCAGACAGCCTCGCTACGCGCACAAATTCGGCCACGGGTATCGTCCTCCTGCGACTGTGTACGGGCGCGATTGTAGCGAACGGCACAAATAGGCGCTACGGGGCGTCGTGGTGGCCGGCTCGGGGGCCGCCACCTGCCGGGCCGGCGATTGCGGTTTTCGTAGCTGTGAGTGTCGGCATCGGCGGCGGCTGCGACGGTATGCTGCACGCGGGGAGGTGACCGCCATGACCAGTGAGCGAGACGACTTCGATGGCATAGACATCAGCGGACCCTGGGGCGGCATCCGCATCGGCAGCGGCATGAGTTCCGGCGGGTCGGGCGAATGGGACGACGACGCCGAGGTTCGGCGCGTGCGGCGCCGGGTGCGCCAGCGCCTCGACTTCATCAAGAACGTCGGTTTCTTCGTGATGATCACAGGTGCCCTCGCGCTGCTCGACTGGGCAACCGGCGGAGGCTGGTGGGTGCAGTGGGTGGCCATCATCTGGGGCGGCTTCCTCGTCCTTCAGTTCGTGACCACGTTCGCAGCACCTGCACTGTGGGGTCGCGATGTCGAGGAGCGCATGGTGCGCCACGAGATGGAGCGCCGTCGTGGCGATGTCACCATCCAACGCGGACCACCACCGCCGCCAGAGGCTCCATAGCCGCTCCGACGCAGGCTGTGACAAGGCCTCAGCTGCGGGGCACGGCCGATACAATGCCGCGTGCTCTCCGGGACTGATCGATGAGACTACTGCTGATCTGCGCGCTCGATGTGTGGTCGCTCGACCAGGGCAAGGGCGCGCCGACGCTTGAGCGCACGCTCCGCGCCTACGGTGAGGCCGGCCACGCGATCGATGCCGTGATCCCAGACATCGGCGCGAACCATTTCTATCGCGGCCGAGACCAGCAGGAAGAGGCGCCCGAAACGCGACCACAGATCCCGAACGTCCGCTTTCACTCATTCCACATGCCTAGCCTCCGCGATCTGCCGCTGCCCCGTCTGCCCCATGCGGTCGAGAAGGTGGACCAGAAGCTGCGGTTCGCACTGGCGTTCCCGTGGCTCGCCGCGCGTCGCGCCGAAGCGCTCCTGCGCGACGCCACGGCGCCCTTCGACGTCATCTACGCGTACGAAGCGCATGCGGCGCTCGCTGCGCGGCTGTTGCGCCGCAAGGGATTCCGGCTGCCGCTCGTCACACGTTTCCAGGGCACCGTGATGTATCCGGCGCTCAAGGACACGACGCTCTACTATCGCCGGTACGAGGAGGCGTTGGCCCTCAAGACTCGCGCCGATCTCGTCATCATGACCGATGATGGCACGCAGGGTGATGAAGTACTGGCGCGCCTCAACCCATCGTCTCGCGGCCGAACGAAGTTCTGGCGGAACGGCCTCGACATGGATCGCCTGCGTCCGGCCGCTGGGGACGACCGCCCTACAGCGCGCTCCGCCCTCGGTCTGCCAGACGATGCGTTCGTCATGCTCACGGCGTCTCGCCTTGCGACGTGGAAGCGCATCGACCGCGCGATCCGTGCGATGCCAAAAATCACCACTTGGGTGCCGAACGCGATGCTCGTGGTGGTCGGCGACGGGGAGGAGCGGATGCGACTCGAAGCGCTCGCCCGCGATCTGCGCGTGGCAGCCCATGTCCGCTTCGTTGGCGCCGTGCCGCAGGGCGACGTCATGCGTTACATGCACGCCAGCGATGTCTTCCTCGCCGTCGCTGATCTCTCGAACGTGGGCAATCCGCTGCTCGAGGCGATGGTATGCGGCATGTGCATCGTTGCGGTCGACGCCGGCGACACGCGCGACCTGATCCGCGATGGCGTCACGGGCCGCCTCGTCGACAACTCGAACCGCTCCGGCATCGCCCGAGCACTCGAGGAGCACCTCGCCGACCTTCTGGCGCAGCTCGCCGGAGACGCGCCCCAGCGGGTGCGGCTTGCCGAGGCCGCTGGCGCCTACGCTCGCGCGCATTTCTGGACGTGGGATCAGCGCATGACCGCCGAGGTCGAAGCGGTGACGGCGCTAGTTCCGTAGCTCCCGCCGATCCCGGCCAGCGCGCCAGCAGCCGATACACTGCGGCCGATGGCTATCATCATCGACGTAAACGCCGAACCACCGCCAGAGGAGCGGTCATTTCTCGGCAGCGTCAATATCGTTGCGCTGACCTATGCCATCGATGGCGCACTCGCGTTCCTGACCGGTGCACTGATTGCCCGTGCACTTGGGCCGGACGGGCGAGGCGCGTACGGCCTCTTCTTCGTTTCCGCTGCGTTCGGACAGGTCATCCTCGGCCTGGGCGTGGGAAACGCGGCGATCTACTTTCTCAACAAGCGCGACATCGCCCTCCGCGACGTGGTGAGCGCCATGCACGTCGTCGTCATCGGAGCATTCGTTGTCACGGCGGCCGTCGTCGCCGCGATCGCGCCATGGGCGGGAGATGAGGTCTTCGGCGCCAAGGTCGCGCCATGGCTGCTCGTGGTCGCGGTGCCGGTGATCCTCTACCTGAACTTCCTACGCCTGACACTGCAGGCAATGAGCCGCTTCATCGACCTCGGCATCGCGACGATCGGCCAACAGCTCGTACTGGTTCTGTTCATTGCCGCGGCGTACGCCTGGGGCGACCCGACGCCGTCCGATGTCGTCGGCTATCTCATCCTGGCGAGCGCCGTAGCAGCGGCGTATGCGCTCGTCCGTGTCGGCATCGCCAACGTCGATGTGGCGCAGATCGTGCGGCCGCGCATCGCCACGCTGAAGCGCCTCGCGGGATTCGGCGTGCAGGGCGAACTCGGCAACGTGCTGCAGCTGATGAACTATCGCCTCGACCAGTACATCGTTCGCGCCTTTGTCGGGCTCGCTGGTGTCGGCATCTACGCCGTGAGCGCATCGATGACCGAAGCGGTGTTCATTCTCGCCAACGCCGTTGCACTCGTACTGATGCCCCGCCTCACCGCATCGGACGACGACGAGGCCGCCCGGCTGGCGCCGATCGCCACGCGCAACACGATGTTGATCTGCGGCCTCGGCGCGCTCGTACTCGGTGTGACGGCGCCGTTCGTGGTGCCGGCCATGTTCGGCGAGGAGTACGACGACAGCGTCCGGGCGCTGTGGCTGCTGCTCCCGGGCGCCGTCGCGCTCACCGGCTCGAAGGTACTCACGAGTTACATCTTTTCGAGGGGACGACCGTTTGTG
>JANPBN010000467.1:0-7203 GCA_031430415.1 Dehalococcoidia bacterium | reverse complement strand
AGCTGCTTGCGCGGATTTCCGAAGCCCGCGCGCACGACCCGAAAGAACGTGTCGAGCGGGACATCGACACGGGGTTGCGGCGCGACATCAATGCACACGACTGCGGATTGCACCTTGGGCGGCGGCTGGAACGCGCCGGGCGGCACCTGCATGACGATTCGCGTTTCGCCGTACACCTGCGTCGCGACGCTGAGCATGCCCATGGAGCCGGGTGTGGCGGTGATCGCCTTTGCCACCTCGAGCTGCACCATCACCACCATGCGGTGCGGCCGCACATCGCCTTCGAGGAACGCACGCAAGACAGCGGCTGCGATGTTGTACGGAAGATTCGCGACGACGACGTATGGAAAGCTGCCGGCACCCATAGCGAGCAGTTCGCCGGGCGAGTGCTCCAGCACGTCGGCTTCGACAATCGCGACGTTCGTGCCAGGGGCGAAGCGGTCACGCAGGAGCGGTACGAGATCGCGATCGACTTCGACGGCAACGACGCGCGTAGCGCGTTCAGCGAGGACGGCAGTGAGGGCGCCCTGACCTGGGCCGATCTCGACGACCGTGTCCGCCGGTGCGATCTCCGCAGCGTCGGCGATCCGGTTGAGGATGTTGAGATCGTTCAGAAAGTGCTGACCGAAGCGCTTCTTGGCGCGGGGCGGCCCGGACGGATCCCTACGCGAGGATGTAGATCTCGAGCCAGCGCGATTGCCAGGTAACATCGACTCCATCCGGGTAACCGAGGTCAATGATATACCCCTTCACGCCACCGCCGGTGTCCGCAGCCACAGCGTACCCGTACCCGGGGATGAACATCCGCGTGCCTAGCGGAATGACATCGGGGTCGACCGCGACAATTCCGTATGTCACCTGAACGCCAGTCGCGGTGCGCCCGTAGGCCGGGTCCGTCGCGGGCCGTCCGGCGCTTTCGGCGTTGTACCACGTGGCGTACACACGTATCACGCTACTGATCGCGCCATCGGCCGGTGCGGCTGCGTCGCTCCCAGCCTGCGCCGGATAGTACACCACGGTGTCGAGCGGTTCGCTCTCGAAGTACTCGTCGATAAGGTCGCGGCCAGCCTCGACGCCGTCGACATACGAGACGTCGTAGCGCCGTACGCGAACGCCATCGTGTCCTGGTTCGACGCGGACGGCGCCGGGAGCAAGGGACGTATCCGTCCGGTACACCGTGCTACTCTCGATGTATTCGCGTTCTACATCGCTTGCCGCGGAAAGCTGCACGACGCGCACAGCCATGCCAGGCGATACCGCTGTGCCGGCGGGCGGATCGATGAACGCACCCTCTGGCGTCGAGATACCGGCGTCGGCGAGGACCTCGCCGACGGTGGCCGCGAACGTATACAGCGTGCGGTGCTCGTCCGGAAGCGTGACGGTAACGGCGCGCGCCGTCTGAACCTCGACGCGCGCTCCGGCGATGAGCGCGCCATCGGCATCCGGAACTACACGGTCACCGGGGCCAAGGCGAATCCCGGCTTCCCGCAACGCCTGCGCAATCGTCGCCATGCTCGTTGTAGTCTCGATCTCGCGTCCGTCGCGGATCACCGTGAATGGAATCGCGCGCCGAATCTCGATCTCAGTCACATCTCCCAACGGCGTGCCGAACATCCGGAATGGCGCGGTGGGATAGACGGCGACGCCGTTCAGGAACAGTGCGTCTCGTCGGCTGACCACGACGCCGGCTTCTTCGAGCAATTGATCGATGGTCTCGGCATGCGTGCGAAGGTTGTACACGTCGCCATCGATGCGCAGTGCGACATCGCGCGCACGCTCGACGCGGAGCACGTCGTCGCCATCAGGAGCCTGCAGCACCGTGACGCGATCGCCGCGGCGTAGATCCACGCCGGCACTCGCCAGCACCACGCTCTCCTTAGAGGCTCGCGTCTCGACGGTGAGATCGCGCCCATCGACCATGACGCGCACCGTGCGCGGCTGCAGGATGATGTAGCCGAACGACGTGACGAGGAGCAGCGCCGAGAGGATCGCGAGATGTCCGCGACGGCGGCGGCTGAAGAGGCTGCCGCTTGTTCGCGGCTTTGGTGAGCGGCGCAGGCGCGCGCCGCCGGGCATCAGTGCCACAAGGTCTCCCGCGCTCATGCCCGTCCCGCCACGGCGGGTTCCCGTCCCGCACGGTCGGAGAACCGCCGTGCGGGACGTGAGGGGCAAGATTAGGTCGTGCACCCACTGTCGATCGGGCCCTTAAGCTTAGCGACGCTGGCGAGCTCCGGCCCGGTAACCCTACGGCACCCGGAGATAACTACTTACCGCTGCTTCCTTCCGGACCTGACGGGGTTCGTAGCGCTCCGCCGCGTAGGACCAGGCCCTCAACGCCACCCGGCGCCGCCAGTTCCCAGGTACACCAACCTCGAGTAGGAATTCAGCCCCGCTATAGCGGCTTGCGGGTACAGGGCACCGCTGGCTCCCCGCCTAGCACGACCGCAGTGATCCTAACATGCGGCACCGGCTCGTCAAGGAACGTCGACTCGATTACGTCAACCGTTGACTTCGATCAGGTTCGCGCCCATAGTGGCATCGATTGGGACAGCCGGGCGATGGGGGGACCCGAGTGCAACGTGCGCATCTTCGATTTGGGGTCGCCTTCGCGCTTTCCGCTGCCGTCGTGGCCGCTGCGTTCGCGTCGCAATCGAGCCGCCGCGCCGAAAGCGCCCCATGGGATGCCGTCGCGGTTGCACGCGCGCACTTGAACAACTCGGCCGGCGCACGCGGGCTCGCGACCGCGGCGGACGATGCTCAGGAAATCGTGAGCACGCGCCAAAGCGCAGGCGCCGTCCACGTGCGATTCCAGCAAACGAAGCACGGCGTGCCGATCGACGGCGCGATCTCGACGGTCAGCATGCGGTCTGGTGACAAGGCAGCGCGGTTTTCGGTCGATCGCTCGGTGCCGGGTTCTGCCGCGCCCTCGCCTCAGGCGAATGTCAGCGTGTCGGACGCC
Source organism: Dehalococcoidia bacterium (assembly GCA_031430415.1). GTDB lineage: Bacteria > Chloroflexota > Dehalococcoidia > DSTF01 > JACRBR01 > JANPBN01. The sequence continues at coordinate 4,244 of JANPBN010000467.1, read as the reverse complement.
GAGGCCACCGCGCGGAGCGCGATTGCGGCGCCGCCGGGAGCATCATTCGAGAGCGTGCGGACTCGGCTCGTCTACGCGCAGGATGGGCGACGCCTGGCGTTGGCGTGGGAGGTTCGTGGATTCCAGATTCGTCCTGCGGCCGACTGGAAGGTGATGGTCGACGCACACAATGGCCGAGTGATCAGCAAGGTCGACCTCATTGACTACGACAGCGGCCTCGTGTTCGCATCCAACCCATACCAGCAAAGCGGCGGCACGATCCCTCCCCCTACAAACTGCGATAGCGGCGCGAACGCGACCACGCTGGCATCGCAGCGCAGCAGCGTCACGTTGCTCGGTATCCAGGCCGGTCAGAACAAGCTGAAGGGTCAATACGTTGACATGACCGCACCCGGCGTTCCCGGTGCGTACAAGGTCGCGGGCACGGCGAATGAAGTCACTCGAATCTACAACTACGGATGCAACGACGACCGTTTCGAGGAGGTGATGGTCTATCACCACGTCGACCGCACGCAGCGAAAGCTTCAGGCGCTCGGATTCACCGGCGGATCATCCGTGCTGAACCGGCCAATCGCTGCCCATGCACACTACAGCGCCGGCTGCAACGCGTTTTACTCCGAGTACGACAATGCGCTCCACTTCTTCGATGGCGACGGGGTCTCCTGCTTCGCCGACTTCGGCGAAGATGGCGACGTCATCGTCCACGAGTACGGACACGCGATCCAGGATGACGTCGTACCGGGATGGGCCGGCGCCGCGCCTCTAGCGTCGGAGCAAGCGCGCGCTATGGGCGAGGGATTCGGCGATTTCGTCGCCGGTGCGATGAACGGCGACGCATGCGTCGGTGGCTGGGCATACAACGAAGTCTTCCCCGGGTCGAACAAATGCCTTCGCACGATGGAGACGCCCGAGACATACCCAGGGAGCTTCGAGGCCTGCCCGGATACACCCGAGGGCACCGAGGAGGAGCACTGCGGTGGACTGCTGTGGGGCGGAGCACTCTGGGATCTGGCGCAGGCACTGGGGGACAATCAGGCGGCGCGCGAGCTGGTACTTCAGCTGGCGGTCGACGCGCACTTCTACCTGAGCCCGACGGCCACGTTCAACGACGCCGCTGCCGCGATCCGGCAGGCTGACCTCGACCTGTACGGCGGCGCGCACGTCGCGACGATCAACACGGTGATGGCGGCTCGGGGACTGAGTACGGGCGTGGCGACCAACTACCCGTACCTCTACTTCCGCGTGCAGCACGCGTTTCCGGGGGATCTCGTCGTCGGGCTGAAGGTCGGGTCGATAAGTTCGCCCACCTGCGGCGGCAATATCATCAACAACAACTACGGCTGGGTCGTCTTCTGGTTCCAGATTTCCGCGGGCACCTGCGGCAACCTCCTGCCGCCCTCGGTGACGAATCCGTGGTATCTCGAAGTGCGTGATTCGATCGCGGGCGATGCAGGAGTGCTGCTCGAGTACGAGATCGCGCTGTCCGACAGTCGTCGTTGCATCTCGGCATCGGTGCCGCTCGTCATTCCGGGTAACAACAGCAGCGTGTACGCCGTCATCACCTGCTCCAACATCGTCGGGCCACAGGCCACCATCACGAACTCGCCTACGCCGACACCGACGGCCACGACTACGCCGACCGCGACGGCAACCTCAACGCCGACACCGGACAACGACACGGATGACGACGGCGTGGCCAACAGTTCTGACAACTGTCCCGGTGTCGCAAACGCGGACCAGTTGAACACGGACGCCGCGCCCCTCTCCAACGCGCCGGCCGTCAACGACATCACGGTGCCTATGAGCGACACTCTTGGCGACGCATGCGACGCCGACGGTGACAACGACACCATCGCGGATGCAGATGAAGCCGCCGGATGCAACGGGAGCGGCCCGCTCAGTGCATTGCTCGCCGACACCGACGGTGACCGTACACGCGACGGCGCGGAGTGCATGATGGGAACAGATCCCGCCTCTTCTGCCTCGAAGCCGCCGGCGATCTCGCCCGGTGAGAGCGACAACGATGGGCTGAGCGACGCGCTCGAAGCCATTCTCGGCACCAACCCCGCCGATGCCGACACGGACGACGATGGTATTGGCGATGGCATCGAGTTCCGGGGATATTCGACATCGCCGCTCACCGCAGCTTCTGACGGGGATTCGTGCCCCGACGACACGGAGGTGGCATCGCTGAACGGCGACAAGGTCGTGACAGCGACGGATCTCCTGCTGGTCGCCACGCACTTCAACAGCACGACCCTGCCAAACTTCGACGCGACGAAGGACGGCGTCGTCAACTCTATCGACCTGCTCATCGTCGCGACGAACTTCAAAGCCACTCCCTGCTAGACCACGAATCACAGGGTTCTTCTCGCCCTCCATCAGGCGAACTCCGAGGCCGGCCACACCTCGGCACCGTGGTAGACTTCGGCACCCCGCACGGGGACCGAATCCACCAGCGGGAGGGCGCAGCACCATGGGCGACACGCTACCGAAGTACATCGCAGCCGCTGTCCAGGCGGCGCCCGTCTACATGGACCGCGATGCGACGATCGAGAAGTCTTGCACACTGATCGCCGAGGCCGGCGCGGCGGGCGCGAAACTGATCGTATTCCCTGAGACCTTCGTGCCGATGTACCCGTTCTGGCACACGACGCCTGGCGTCTTCTCCAGTGAACTGTTTGCGAATCTCTGGAAGAACGCGGTCGAGATTCCGTCGGCCGCAACGGACCGCCTTGCCGCCGCAGCGCGACAGGCCGGCGCCTACGTCGTCATGGGCATCAATGAACGTGATACGAAGGGCCGAGGCACCCTGTTCAACACCATGCTCTACTTCTCCCCCGAAGGCGAGATCGTACACAGCCATCGCAAGCTGATGCCGACGTTCACCGAGCGCACGATATGGGGACTGGGCGACGGTAGCGACCTCGACGTGCTGGAGACGCCGCTGGGAAGGCTCGGCGGGCTGATTTGCTGGGAGCACGAGATGACCCTCGTGAAGTACGCGCTGTACGCACAGGGTGAGCAGGTGCACTGCAGCCAGTGGCCGGCGTTCACGGCGCAGAACGACCACATCGCCTTTGGGACGCGACAGTACGCGTTCGAGGGCGCGTGTTTCGTGGTCTCGTCCTGCGGAGTCACGCCCAAGGGGAAGCTTCCCAAGGAACTGTTCAACGATGCGCGTCCGGCCAACGGCGGCAGCGCAATCATCGGGCCCAATGGGCAGTACCTGGCCGGACCGATCTTCGACAAGGAAGAGATCCTGTACGCCGAGATCGACCTGGAGCTGGCGATTCGCGAAAAGCACTCACGCGATGTCGCCGGACACTACGCCCGCCCCGACGTGCTGCAACTCGTCGTCAATACGAAGCCGAGGCCGGTCGCGACGTTCGCGAACCGAAGCGGCGCGCATGACATGATCGGCGGCGCTACCGCCGATGCGGTCGTCGACCGTCTCGAGACGGTGCGTGAGTACCTCGGCAGTCTGATCGGGCGCATCGAGAACGACGGCGACCACGCCATCAACGAGGCACTCGCCGAAGCGCTTGCTTCGATCGAGATTGCGGCCGCGGCGACCTGGCGCAGCTAGGCGTGAGAGCGCTGATGCGCCGCCGGCCGCTCCCGTACGACGCCGATGCCGCTCGCAAACACCTGCTGCGCGCCGACCCGGTGATGCGCGACATTGTTAAGGCTGTCGGTCCATACGGGATGGAAGTGCGCGGGAAGCCATACGAGTCTCTCGTGCGCGCGATCCTCTATCAGCAACTCGCCGGCCCTGCCGCATCCGCCATCGAGCGTCGATTCCTCGCTCTGTTCGGCGGCATTCCGCTTCCGGCGCAACTCGCCTCGGCGAGCGACGAACTCCTGCGTAGCGCCGGTATCTCACGACAAAAGTCGGGCTACCTGCGGAGCATCGCTGAGCACTTCGAGGGCGGCCACCTCAGCGACCGCGCGCTCATGCGTACCGACGATGACGCTATCATCGAGGCGGTGACGAAGATCAAGGGGGTCGGACGCTGGACGGCCGATATGCTGCTGATGTTCTGCATCGGCCGTCCCGATGTACTTCCCGTCGGTGACCTGGGCATTCAAAACGGAATGAAGCTCGCGTACGGCCTCGCGAGCATGCCCAAGCCGGAGGAGATGACCGAGATCGCCGAGCCATGGCGGCCCTACCGCAGCGCCGGAAGCTGGTATCTGTGGAGACGAGGCGACCTCGTAACTCTGTAGGATCGCCGGGCGCT
>JANPBN010000466.1:0-2400 GCA_031430415.1 Dehalococcoidia bacterium | reverse complement strand
GATGCGGGTACGTGGGATATGGACGGTCCGGTGTGGCACTTGTCGCGCACACCGGCACAAGTGCGCGTGCCCCCACCAATGTTCGGCGAACACAACGACTGGGTCTTCCGCGACCTCCTCGGCCTTGCGGCCGCGGAGATCGCGACGCTGTACGCGGACGGCGTCGCGGCGGAGACGCCGTCGTTGGGGCTGCACTCGTAGGTTGCAGTGCCGGTGGGCGGAGACTATCCCTGCTCGAGGCCGGCCCAGACCCACGCAGTCAGCAGAGGCGCCTCGATGCCGCGCCGGCTGAGGATGCTCTGGATCTCGGTGCGGTGTTCGCTGCCATGATTCACCGTCTGCACAAGCGGCACCATGATGTTGAACGCATAGTCGCGGCCACCCCATTGAGTGCGGATCGTTTCGTCCGGGTCGCGACCGTTCGCGGCTGCGAGGAACGCCGCATCGGTGACGCGCGCCGCCTCCCGCAACGCGGCGAAGCCCGGGAACGGCATACCATCGACGAGCGATGTTGGGGGCGCGCCATCGATCACGGTGAGAAACTCGGTCTGCGTCACAAAGAGATGCGTCAGCGCCCCGCGGATCGTCCCGTACGAGCCGGGCTCCTCCGCATCGAGCGTCGCGTCATCGAGACCTTCGCAGAAGTCGATGAGCGTGGCGTTCGCCCACTGGTGAAACTCGAAGAAGTCCGTCAGGCCGTGCATCGAACCACCTCCCTGTCCCATCGTACATGGCCGTTCTGACTTACTACAGCTTTGCTCCATGTGATCGCCCAAGTGGTGTTGGCAACCGGCGCGGGAGGCACGCGGCGTGTCCAGATGCTTCTCACGCATCACCGATCACCAGATACACTGCCCACGATGACCATCGACATCTCGGCGATCAACGAACGGGTGCGGGCGCAGGCGGCGTTCATTGACGCCGTGAAGGCGGAAGTCGGGCGCGTCATCGTCGGGCAGGACGCGCTGGTCGAGCGGCTGATCATCGCGATGCTCTGCCGGGGGCACATCCTGATCGAGGGGGTGCCGGGGCTGGCGAAGACGCTGACCGTCAGCACTCTCGCCCGAGCCATCGACGCCTCATTCGTGCGCATCCAGTTCACGCCGGACCTGCTCCCCGCGGATGTCACCGGCACGACGATCTACAGCCCGCAGGACGGTGAGTTCCACGTCAGGAAGGGACCGATCTTCGCCAACATCGTCCTCGCCGACGAGGTGAACCGCGCGCCCGCGAAGGTGCAGTCGGCGCTGCTGGAGGCGATGCAGGAGCGGCAGGTGAGTATCGGCGGCACGACGTTTCCGCTCGAGGATCCGTTCATGGTGCTGGCGACGCAGAACCCCATCGAACAGGAGGGCACGTACGCCCTGCCCGAGGCGCAACTCGACCGCTTCATGCTGAAGGTCAACGTGGCCTACCCAACGCGCGAGGAGGAGAAGCGCATCCTCGACCGCTTCGTCGCGCCGGAGAGCGAACCGCAGGTCGAGCGCGTCGCCGGACCAGAGGCGATCGCGATGGCTTCGGCGGCGCTGCGAGACGTGCACATGGACGAGAGGCTGCGCGACTACATCGTGCATCTCGTCTACGCGACGCGGGAACCGGAGGCCTACCGGCTGGCGACGCTGAAGCCGCTGATTGCGTACGGGGCGTCGCCGCGAGCGAGCATCTTTCTCGCGCAGACGGCTCGTGCGCATGCCTTCGTGAACGGCCGGGGCTACGTCGAGCCGGACGACGTGAAGGCGATCGCGCCGGACGTGCTGCGGCACCGCATCGTCGTCACGTACGAAGCGGAGGCGGAGGACGTCACCTCGGAGGAGATTGTGCGGCGCGTGCTGGCGGGAGTCGAGGTTCCGTGACGCAGCCTCGATTCACGCTGCACCTGACGCCGCAGGAGCGCGCCGAGTCGTTTGAGGGCGGCGAGCCGTACATGCCGGAGTCGTTCGAGACCGAAGGCTTCATTCACTGCACCGATGGCGTGGCGAACGTTGTCGACGTGGCGAATCGCTACTACCGGGCGGACGCGCGTACGTTCGTCGTATTTGTTCTCGATCGCAGCGCCGTCACGTCTCCGATCCTGTACGAGGACTCCGGACACATTTACCCGCACATCTACGGACCGCTGAATGCGGACGCGATCGTCGCCGTGCTGCCCGTGTTGCGCGCCAGCGACGGCACATTCGTTTCGATCGAGCTGCCCGTGGAGCTGACCGGGCGGGTCTGAGGTCAGGCGGCCCGGGACGCAAGGTACTGATCGACGAGTTCGTGGAGGCGCGCCCGGGCGAAGCTCGGATCGTGACCGGCATGAACGATCTTGATCGGCAGGTCGCGAAGCCGCTCCATCGATCTCCGGTAATCGGGTATCGAAGACTCAGGGAGGAGATCGAGCAACGGGCCGTCGTACAC
>JANPBN010000465.1:0-4200 GCA_031430415.1 Dehalococcoidia bacterium | reverse complement strand
GAAGGTCGAGATCGAGTTCTCCACCTCCACGTCGAGCAGTTCATGCGCCCGCGCCGCGAGTGCACGGCACAGCGCCAGCGGCGTCTGGTAGTGCATGCCGATGACGACGCGATCGCCGTTGCGCACCGCTGCCACGGCCGCTTCGGGCGTGGTGAGCTTCGAGGCATAGCGCTCTCGCCAGGACGGATCGGGCGGGCCGGGGATCGCGGGTGGTTCGGATGATGGCATTGTGGCTGAGGCTATCGCACCGGCGGATCAACGCAAAGACGCGGAGGACGCAAAGAACGCGATCTTGGCGACGCGTGCAGGGCTGGGGCTGCGCTACCGCGCGAGGCGCGTGGCCCGCATAGAATCACCCGGCCGCGCCCTTTGCGTCTCTGTGTTGCATACACTGCTGGAGATGGACGATGCACGCTTCCGCGCCGAGCAACTCCTGACGCTCTCCAGCGGCGCCCGCCGCTTGGCCGACATCATCGCCGCGGCGGAAGGCCCCGTGCGATACGAAGTCTTGCGACACATGCTGCGCGTCAGCGAGGAGACGATGTCCGAGGTGCTCGAGGAGGCCGTTCACGTGCGTCTCGTCCGTCGCACCGACGATCCCTTCATGTACGTGCCGTTCGATGAAGCGCTGGGCGACGAGCTGCGCAGCCATATCGCGCCCGAGCGCATCGCCCGCATGCGCTCGCAACTCGCCGGCGCGACCGAGCGTGTCTTCGAGCCGTAGTTACTTCGCACTCGCCCCGGCGTTACGCGAAAGGTGCGCGCGCAGCGCTGCGTTGAACAGATCCGGCCGCTCGTATTGCGGCGAGTGCCCCGCCTCCGGCACGACGGCGAGCGCCGCGCCGGGGATCGTCGCCGCCAACCACTTCGATCCATCGATCAGCCCGCGGTCGAGTTCGCCGTAGATGACGAGCGTCGGCGCGGCGATGCGGTGGGCGCGATCCGTCGTGCCTTCCCACTGCCCGAGCGCGCGAGTTGCTCCGATGAACCCGTCGAGGCTCATCTGCGCGAGGCGCGCGTCCGTTTCGGCTTTGCGCTCCGGCGGCAGGTGCGGCGGCGACGGAACGGGCACGACCTGTGCTGCCAGCGAGGCCATGCCCTGCGCCTCGGCGAACTTCATCCGCGATTCCTGGTACTGCGCGATGATCGTGCTCTGCGACATGACGAATCCCCACGAGTCGTGCAGCGTCAACGACAGGATCCGCCCCGGGCTGCGCAGCGCGACCTCCTGGGAGGCAGTGCCGCCCATCGAATGGCCGACAAGGTGGTACCGCTCGAAGCCGGCCTCAGCCGCGACAGCCTCGATGTCCGCCGCGATCTGTGTGATCGCGTATTGTGTGCGATCGGCCGGCGACGACGAGCGCCCGTGGCCGCGGTTGTCCATGATCAGCACGCGGTGCGTCTTCGAGAACTCCGGTAGCTGGAAGCGCCAGTCCGTGATGTCGCCCGTGTGGCCGTGGATCAGCACCAGCGGCTCGCCGTCATCGCCGTGGCGTTCGAAGTAGATCTCGGCGCCGTTCACGCTCGCGTAGGGCATCGCTCGTTCCTTTCGCCTGTTCGACGCCACCATGATACGATCCGCACGCCGCAGTGGTCTCATGCGCGGCGCCCTCACCCGAAAGGACATCCTCCATGGAGATCGGTCTGCACGTACCCCAGGTCGGCCCGATGGCCGCCACCGCCGCCGTCACCGACTTCGCGCTCGCGGTCGATGAGGCCGGCTATGACGGGATCTGGGTGTACGACCACGTTGTCCTCCAGAAGGAGCAGCAGTCGAAGTACCCGTACTCGCCCGACGGCAGCCTCGGCTTTCCGCCGACGATGGATTTCCTCGAGCCGCTGACGTTGTTGACGTACCTCGCCGGCGTCACCAAGCACGCGCGCCTCGGCACATCGGTGCTCGTCCTGCCCATGCGCCAGCCCGTGCTCCACGCGAAGATCATGGCCACGATCGACCACCTCTCGGGCGGTCGCTTCATCCTCGGCGCAGGTGTCGGCTGGTGGAAGCAGGAGTTCGAGGCGCTCTCCGTCCCGTTCGAGCGTCGCGGCGCCCGCATGGACGAGTGTCTGCAACTCATCCGGTCGCTGTGGACCGACGAGTTCACGGACTTCCGCGGCGAGTTCTACGAGTGTGTCGACTGGGCCTGCAATCCGAAACCCGTGCAGGCAGGTGGGATCCCCATCTGGCTCGGCGGCGAAAGCAAGAAGCAGCTCGAGCGCGTCGGCAAGTACGCCGACGGCTGGCTCCTGACGCCGAAGTCGCTCCCGACGATGAAGGACGACATGGACGTCGCCCGCGGCGCTGCCCGCGCCGCCGGCCGCGACCCCGACGCTCTGAAGATGGCCGTCGAGGCAGGGGCTGTGCTCGTCGAGGGCGAGACGGACAAGGCCGCCGACCGCCTCTTCCGGCTCAAGGAGATGGGTGTCGCTCACGTCGCCTGCCTCATCCACCCGCGCAGCCTGGGGAACGCCCGCAGCGTCATCGATGAATTCGCCTCGAAGCACCTGAAGGCGCTCCAGGCCTGACGCCGGCTTCCCGCCAAAATGTTGACGGCCGCCCTGAAACCGCGGGGCGGCCGTTGCGTTTGGATCTGCAGGAGCACGCCAACCGAAGCGGCGTGAAGCGGACATGGGCACCATCATCGACCAAATGGAAGGGCCGGGAGCGAAGGCGCACGACGGCGTGCGCTGTCCCCTCTGCGGCGCACCCAACACCGCCAGCGGCCAGTGCCGCCACGTCCGCTGGACGTTCGACCGCGGCGGGCCCCTCGAGTTCGCCCGCTACGCCCTTGGCGCCAGCCCGCTGACCGAGCGCCTCGGCCGCAGCGCCGGCGAGATCAGCGCCGCCTGGCTGCAGGTCCACGGCGATCAGATTGTCGACCTCATCATGCTCCACTTCGGCGTCGATGAAGGCTTCGTCTTCGGCGAGGTCGCCCAGCTCGACATGCTCGCCCGCGAACTCTGGCGCATGTTCACCGAGGTCCCCGTCGCCAGCTAACGCGGGCCCGTCGTCTCGCGCCTAAACTCGCTACTCTGGGCACACGATGTGTGGACGCTTCACCCTGACCAAGAAGGACTTTCGTGAGCTCGCCCGCGAGCTCGATGCCACGTTCGACGAGGACGTCGCCGCGAAGTTCCGCGCGCGCTACAACGTCGCCCCCACAGACGAGCACTGGATCGTGCGCGAGAAGCAGGAGCAGCGGCAACTGCTGCCGGCGATGTGGGGTCTCGTCAACAGCTGGGCGCCCGACGCCAAGGGCGCGTTCAGGCAGATAAACGCCCGCTCAGAGTCGGCCCTGACCAGGCCGGCCTTCCGAGACGCGTTCGAGTCCCGGCGCTGCATCGTTCCGGCCGATGGTTTCTTCGAGTGGACCGGGCCGAAGGAGGCGCGGCAGCCCGTGTGGTTCCACGCGCCAGACGGCAGCCTGCTGCTCTTCGCCGGCCTCTACGAGTCGTGGCGAGACCCCCAGTCCGGTGTGTGGCGGCGCACGTTCAGCATCCTCACCACCACCGCGAACGACATCGTCGCGCCCGTGCACGACCGCATGCCCGTCATCCTGCCGCCGGAGGCGCTCGACGCCTGGCTGCACATCCCGTCAGGCGATCGCGGATACGCCACGAAGGCGACCGCCGTGCTGCGCCCGGCCGCCCCGGACGTGCTCGTCGCCACCGAGGTCTCGCGGCGCGTCAACAGCGTCGCCAACGACGACGAAGCGTGCCTCGGCGCTGCGGAGCCGGAGGCGGGCGCGCAGGCCCCTCTGGGCCTCTGAGGCGCCCGGCATGCGTCTGAGCCAACGCGCAATGGCGGAATTGGCCCGATCCCGCCGCCAGCCCTACCTCTTTAGCTTCCGGCTGAATCTGGGCGGGGAGCCGGGCGCACCCGCCCACTCGTCTCCCGGCCGAATCCGTCGATACTAAACACATGGAAGACTTCCGCCTTCAGCTTGGGGAACTGCTCGATGGCATGCTCGCGTCCGGCCAGACGCCGATGTTCCTCGTGTGCGATCTCGATGGCATCGAGTACATGAAGAAGGTGCACGGCGCTGAGAGCCTGCCGAAGTTCCACGAGGCTGCGATCGCCGCACTCACGTCGACGACCAACGGCGCCGACGCCTTCACGTACGGCGAGTCCCGGATCGTCGCCATCCTCGTCGCTGAGGACTACGACCGACTGAAGACCTTCGCGCTCATCCAGAAGCT
>JANPBN010000464.1:0-9478 GCA_031430415.1 Dehalococcoidia bacterium | reverse complement strand
CGGCGCATCTTGCCGAAGATGGCGGAGCCGACGACCAGCAGCACGAGCATGCCGGCGGCGCCGCCGACGCCCGCGGCAATCGGTGCGACCGGCGTCGTGTTGTGCGGGCTCTCGTAGCCGGAGAAGGGCTCCGAAACGTACGGGAAGCCGGTCAGGAACGTGGTGTCGTTCTGGTTGACGCCATCGCCGAGCAGGTTGTTCGGCGCGGAGTCGACGCACGGGCCGAGGTTGAAGCCGTAGCCGCAGGCGACGGCACGGACGGCGACATCGGTGACATCGTCAGCGAGGCGACGGCCGTTCGGGAAGCCGCAGTTGTCGCCGGCAATGACGCCGAGACGCTTCACCGCGCCGCAACTGTCGGGCTTGATCGACAGGTTGATCCGGAGCTGCTCCGATGCCTTGACGTTCGGAGGCTGGTTCAGCCCGGGGATGCCGGTCAGGAAGACGGCCACGAGGTCGGCGCGGTTCGCCACTGGAATCGGTGTGACGATACCGGCGTAGACCGCGTTGATCTTTGCGGCGAGGTCGGAGTTGAGCACGAAGGACGCGAACTGGCTGTCGCCATCGGGCGACGAGGCGTTGAATGCGTCTTTCTTGGCGAGCGGGATGACGACCTCGTTGACGAGGGGGTTGCCCAGACGGGATACCTTGACGGAACCGCCGCCGCGGACCGCGCCGCCCTCGCGGCCGAGGACTGAGACGCGCTGGCGGTAGGTGTCGGTCCAAACGCCGACAATCGGGTTGTTGCTGGGGATCTCGAGGGCAGCGGCGCTCACGGACGCCGGGTCGCACTTGCACTTCGTCACCTGCGCGATCGGCACTTGGAGCACGATCGAGCTGGTGTTGAAGCCGGCGACGTTATCGATGCCGCCGCCGTTGTTGCCGGGGAGCTGGCGAATCGTCGCGAGGTCGAAGATTCCGCCGAGGTCGACGAAGAACGGGTCATCGCGCTGACCGACGAAGACCTTACCGCCGCCGGGCAGGTCGTAGATCGCCTGCGCGGCGAGCGTGCCGTAGTCGGGCGTGCTCTTCGGACCGATGTTGTCCGGGGGCACAGCGAGACCGCTGGCGATCATCTTGCGGTTTCCGTTTTCTTCGCGACGGAACACGTTGTAGTACTGGCGGATGTTGTAATTCGGGTCATCGAGCGAGGTGATCGGACCGGTGGCGTAGAGGAACGTCGTGTTGTCCAGTACCTGCGTGTAGAACTCGAACTCGTAGGCGATGTCGCGCTTCGCGTCGCCATCGCTGTCGATGGAGAACGCGTAGGTCGCGTCGGTCGCCCACGGGTAAAAGTTTGGTCCGCCAGCGGGCTCCTGGAGCGGAATCCAGTTGCCGACGAGGGTGAGCTTGTCGGGCGAGTCCGGTGCGATGAATGCGTATGTGTCGGTTGCGTCCGCCTGCGGGTCGCCGGCGATGCCGGGAGCCTCGCGGTGGCTGGATGCTTCGGTGTTGGCTGACGGGCGCGTGCCGACGGCGATGAACGACGCGAGGGCGAGACCTACCAGTCCGGGGATCAATCCCCACTTGGCTAGCTTCTTCGTAAGAGTCATGGCGTTGGGTTCCTTCTGCGTGTGCTGGTTGCGTGCTTGATGTCCCGTAACTTCGTGTGTCGTGGAGAAGCTGCTCCTTTCCTGACCAACTCGTGCATCACCCTTGACGCGCGGCGCTGGTCACTACCTTCATGCAGACACGCTGGTTCGATTTGCGTCGCGGAGCGCGGCCACGGGCCACCTCACCGCATCGAGTGTCCCTGTCCCGTTCTTGTTCGCCGAAACGACTACGGCGGATCAGGCTGCGTGCGTTAAAACTGTCCGACAGCGCGCGTCACGAGGACAACGCCAACGACGCCCACGAGCGCGGCCGCCGCAATCGGCAGGCCGCGGACGATAATCGCCGCGGCGCCGGTGGACCGATCGGCGCCATCCATCAGACGCTGCAGCAACGGCACCCGCTGCGCCCATACGACGGCGAATCCGATGCCGGTGAGCACCGCGGCGAGACCGAAGCTGAATGCGACGATCAGCACGAGACCGAACCCGACGCGGTGCAGCGCAATCGCGCTCAACATGACGACGATCGCCGAAGGGCACGGGATCATGCCGCCGAAGATCCCGAGACCGACGAGCCTCCGCCATGTCACGGCTTCGCCATCGGCTCCGGGCATGGCGTGAGAGTGGGAGCCCACTCGGTGGGAGTGCGTGCTCGTGTCGGCGTGGTGGTGATCGCCGTGCTGTTTCGCTGGTATGTGCTCCGCGTGCGGAGCATCCGCGTGCGGTGCATCCGCGTGCGGGGTGTGGTCGTGCGATGGGGCTGCTCCGGCGGAAGCGAGTCGCAGGCCGCCGCGTTCGCCCGCGAGCGCGAGGCGCGCGGGCCGCAACCGCGACGTGACGGCAGCCATCGCGCCACTCGCGCGAAGGCGTCCGACGAACAGCGCCAGGCCCATGACAACGATGATGCCGCCCGAGAGGACGCCCATCCACGGATACAGATCTTCGGGCACGATGAACTGCGAGAGGTACAGCGTCACAAACCCGAGCGCGTAGACGCTCGATGTGTGCGTCAGCGTCACGACGAGGCCGAGCAGGGCGGCGTGGCGCAGGGTCCCACGCGAACCGACGAGGTACGCGGCGACGACGGTCTTGCCGTGTCCGGGCGAGAGGGCGTGGATAGCGCCAAAGGCGACGGCTGCAAGTAGCGCCAGCGCGATGAAGCCGGCGCTGAGGTCTTCTTCAGAGATCAACCTCGTGAACCCGGCGAGTGCGCCGTCGGGATTGCCGCGGGTCGCGCGGGCATGGTCGGCCTCGACGCCGGTGAGCGGCGCGAGCGGCGGCAGGCCCACGCCCGGCCCGAACGAGACCGTGACTTCGCGGACATCGGGCGGGGAGGACAGGCCGCTATCGGGGTAGATTCGGAGCGCGTTGGTCACGCTCTCGGCGGGCAGCGTGGAGCCGGCGAGGTCGACGCCCGGGCCGCCGCGCACGATGACTTCGCGCCAACCGATGCGGTCGGCGTAGTTGTCATCGACGTAGGTGAGGACGCCATTGGCGGCGGGTGTACCGTCGGCGAATGAAGCTCCGTAGACGGCGTCGAGGCGAAGGGTCTGGAGGCCGCCCTGGCCCTCGAGGAGCGAGGCTTGACGTGAAACGACGGTGAGCGCGACGGGATCGCCGTCGATCTCTATCCGCATGCCCGTTGCGAGTGCGGCAGCGCGCGTCGATGCCCAGCCATCGAGGATGGGCGCCCCGGAGGCATCCCTGGGGATCTGCTGCAGATCCTGAAAGGCCGGGATCTCCGCGAGGTCGAGGACGCGGTGGACGGTGATCCCGGTCTCGGCGACCTCGATGGTCGTGGAGTGGTTGATGGTGAAGTTGCCGAGGGGGTGGGCGGCTGCGCGGCTCGTGGATCCGAAGGTGAGTGCGCCGAGCGCGACGGCGAGCGTGAGAAGGGCCGTTATTCGCAATTTCACGAGAGGCCTCCGCCACATGGGGCGCGAACACGAACGGGTGTGTGCCGGTTGTTCGCGCGGGAAGGGCGGATGGATCAGGGGAGGGGCGGAGAACTGTGCTGGATCCGGATCGAACCGATCGCTGTCTTCCAGGGGGTCTCGTTGGTAGCTAACCGGCCGAGGCCCTTCCTATATCAAACAAATTTCCTTGTTCTATTGATCCAGATTGATGTATTGTGCGCCTATGACTGCGGAGCGTGGATCGAAGACGGCGCCCCCGAGCTTTCTGCAACTCGCTGGACACCCGCTGCGCTGGCAGATGCTCCGCGAACTCGCCCGCAGCGACCGCCAAGTCCGTGAGCTCACGCGCATGCTGCGCACGCCGCAGAGCCTGGTGTCGTATCACCTCGCCCGCCTGCGGGCAGGGCAGTTGGTGTCAATGCGGCGAAGCTCGGCAGACGGGCGAGACGCGTACTATCGCGTCGACCTGGCTCGATGCGGGGAGCTGCTCTCGGCAGCCGGGGGAGCGCTCCACCCGGGGCTCGCCCTCGCACCGCCGGTGGGAGCCGGCTATGCGGCTCATGGGCGCCGCGTTCGCGTGCTGTTTCTGTGCACGGGCAACAGCACGCGTTCGCAGATCGCCGAGGTACTGCTACGGCACCTCGCCGGCGACGCGCAACGAGCGGCAGTCGAGACGCACAGTGCGGGCAGTCATCCCAAGCCTGTGCATCCGAACGCGGTCAGGGTGATGCGCGAGCGGGGCATCGATATCAGCTCGAAGGGTTCGACGCACCTGAGCCGGTTCGCTCGGCGGCGCTTCGATTACGTGGTCACGCTCTGCGATCGGGTGCGAGAGGTGTGCCCCGAATTTCCTGGGGGGCCCGAACGCATCCACTGGAGCATCGCCGACCCGGCGCTGGAGGGGGCGACGGACGAGGAGAGCTATCAGGCGTTCCAGCGCACAGCGGCGGACATCGAGAATCGCGTGCGGTTCATGCTTCACGTCATCCGATCGCAAGCAACCAGGAGGTGATCCCATGCCCGAAGACACTGTCAACGTCCGTTACATGGTCGACGACGTCGCGATTGCCGTCGACTTCTACACGAAGCATTTTGGTTTCACGGTCGGCATGAACGCCCCGGCGTTCGCCGATGTCTTTCGGGGGAACTTGCGCATCCTCCTGAGCGGACCGCAGAGTTCCGCCGCGCGGCCCATGCCCGACGGCGCGCAACCCATCGCCGGCGGCTGGAACCGGATCCACTTCGTGGTCGATGACATCGCCGCCGAGGTTGAGCGGCTGCGATCCGCGGGCGTGCGCTTCCGCAACGACATCGTCACCGGCCCGGGAGGGAAGCAGATTTTGCTCGACGACCCCTCCGGTAATCCGATCGAACTGTTCCAACCCGCCAGCCGCTAGTCCGATCGCACGCCAATACACGGCACGGTCGCATAGACGATGGCATTACCGCGAATGCCAACCTTCTCGATGAGACCGCAGTTCCTCAAGCAGTAAGCGACCTTCTGTGCAAGGTGGCGCGGACGGCGCAGCGCCTCAGCGAGGTCCGACGTAAGGAATTCGTTGGGCAAGGCCGCCGGAATCATAGCCATGTAGTCGGCAGCGGCGCGAAGGGAGACGGTCCCGTAGATGCTGAGTAAGCGGCGCTCGACCGTGACCCATCCGCGCCGCCTCCATCGCTTTCGTCCGTCAAGGTTCCACACGGTCTCCTCTTCGATCAGGACGACATCGAGCTCGAAGTTCGGATGGGCGATCAACTCCGGGAAGCTCACGAGTTCATCGAAGACATCGACGACATCCAAATGCTTCGGTGATTTGCGCCGCGTTGCGGCGCCAACCGTCTCCTGTGCCATCTTCACGATCCAGCGGTCGCGCGGGACCGGGTACACGAGCCGCACCCGGTGCCGCGAGACAAGGTCGCGCATCTTCCGGGCGATGGCCGAGAAGTTCGCGGTCTGGATTTCGATGATGAGATCACCGCGGAGGATGTCGACGATATAGCCGTCGAGGGCGACCTCGATTCGGTCTCCGGGCTCGACGTAGTGCGCTCTCAGCGATGCGTGGAGGTGCCCCTCGTTGAGTGTGCCGATGGACGCAGAGATGGATTCGACTTCTGCTCTTGGACTACGGTTCGCGGACTGCATCACCTCGATGTTACTTCATGCCGCAATGTCATCCGGCATCTTCTACCCCCGCTGGTGGCCGGAGGTAACGAGCGCTCCCTGACTGTTCATCGATGAATTGCAATGCGCAGCCGCATCGGCTACAGACGCGGTGGCGGCTTGACGCCGACCGCAGTGAGGAACTGGCGGACCTGGGAGGCGTGCTCAACGACGTGCAGCGGGATGCTGCCGACAAGCACGCCGAACAGCGTGCCGTGATATCGATGGTCGGCGGGGAGTGGCCGGGCCGCCGCGTCCTCGGTGAGCGCATCGAGCGTCCGGCGCGCCCGGTCGCGGCAGTAGACGATGTAGCCGAGTAGTTCGCCCTTCGTGAACAGGCGGGCAGGCCAAGCCCACACGTGTTCGTCAAACGGCGGCGGCGGCTCATGCGGCTCAAACCCGCCGGAGAGGTCGTAGTCGAGGCAGAATAGGGCGTGGTGCGCCAGGTTCCACGGCGCTGAACCGCCCAATCCGCCGTACGGCCCGGGGCCCGCAGGCGCCTCATTGGGCCACAAGTCCGTCGTCCAGAGTGCGTCGGGACAGTCGGTCAGCGCCGCCTCCAGCAGCTGGAGGGCGTCGTCGAAGTTGCGGGCCATGCTCTGCACGAATGCGTTCGTCACGGTGCAGGTATAGCGTATCGGCGTGCCTGGTGGCGCGTGGCTTCAGCAACCGTCACGCAAACGCGGCGCGCACCCCGACGGCAGGAGTGCCATCAGGGTGCGACATCGCCTTTCGCTTAGCACGTAGGCGGGCGGGAGGCGCCTACATCACGCCGATCTGCTTCAAGAAGCCAATCTGTTGATAGAACAGATTCTCCGCAATGATCTCGCGATCCTGATGCACGTCCCCATGTCTTAAAGCCCGCCCGGACCGCTCTCATAAGTGCGTTGCCTCAGTTTGTCGCCGCGGCTGACTTGCCGAAGCGCTTGACCTCGCGGTCGAGGTTCAGCGGCAGGACGACGGCCTGTTGCGCGTACTCGCCCCACTGCTCGCGCGGCACTTCGTACATGATCTCGAATTCGATGCCGTCGGGGTCCTTGGCGTAGAGAGACTTCGAGACGCCGTGATCGCTCATGCCGCCGAGCGCATTCATCTCCGTGAGGCGCGCTGCCATCTCCACCAGTTCTTCGATCGTGGCAACCTGCCAAGCGAGGTGATAGAGGCCAACGGATCGCGGAGCGGGCCGGGCGGCGTTCGCGCCGACGGACATGAGTGCCAGGTCGTGGTGATTCTCCGTGTTCGCCGCGCGGAGGAAGACCGCCTGATCGCCCATCCGGTCGACGACCTGGAACTCGAAGGCCTTCTGGTAGAAGTCGAGCGAGCGCGAAATGTCGGAGACGTAGAGGACGGCGTGATTGAGTCGTGTTACGTGTGCCATCGTGGCACCTCCCTTGTTGTGCGTTCTGGGATTGAGTGAACCGGTCAGTTCTGCCTCACGGCCTCGATGTTGAGCGTGACCTTGACAGTGTCACTCACAACGACGCCGCCGGCTTCGATCAGACCGTTCCAGTTGACGCCGAAGTCCCTGCGGTTGAACTTCGTCTTGGCCGTGAAACCGACGCGCTCCCCGCCGTAGGCGTCCGGTCCGCGTCCTTCGAACTCGACATCGAGGACGACCGGCTTCGTGATGCCGCGAATCGTCAGGTCGCCCTCCATCTTCCAGTGATTGTCCTGGCCGAAAATGCTGGTGCTTCGGAAGGCGATCTGGGGGTACTCCGCAGCGTTGAAGAAGTCGTCGGAGCGTAGGTGCGCGTCACGCTGTTCCGCGCCGGTGTCGACGCTGGCGACCTCGATCGCTGCTTCGATCGTCGACGCCGCAGGGTTGGCCTCGTCGATGCTCAGCGTGCCGCTGAGGCTCTTGAAGCGTCCTTTTACGGTCGAGACCATCATGTGCTTGACGGCAAACTCGACCTGAGAGTGCCCTCCATCGATCGTCCAGATGCTCGTGCCTGCCTGTGTCTTCGCGGGTGTCTGAACTGCTGTGGTCATTGTCTTTCGGCCTTTCTTGAATCTCGCGGCTTACTTCTCTTTCGTAAGTCACTATATCGACCATAGCTAACTGTTGTCAAGCGCCTTATTTTGTGTAAGATGAGGCTATGCAAGATCCCATCGTCAGCGAGGCCTTTTGTCCGTACTTCCACCGGGCGATCGAGCTCATTGGAGCGCGTTGGACAGGCGCAATCATCCGCGCGCTGCTGGCCGACGTCACGCACTTCAGCGACCTGAGCGGAGTGATCCCGGGTCTCAGCGACCGCATGCTGTCGGAACGCCTGAAAGCACTAGAGGCGGAAGGCATCGTGGTGCGGGAAGTGACGCCATCGACGCCAGTACGCATCGAGTACCACCTGACCGCGAAGGGCCGGTCGCTCGGCTCCGTTCTGGCAACGGTATCGGCCTGGGCAGGCGAGTGGATCGAAATGCCCGGCGACGCTCAGCACGGCGCGCACGCGGCCGTGTCCCTCTGAGTCTGAGGACAGGTCGATCGC
Organism: Dehalococcoidia bacterium; assembly: GCA_031430415.1. GTDB lineage: Bacteria > Chloroflexota > Dehalococcoidia > DSTF01 > JACRBR01 > JANPBN01. Next base: position 1,365 of record JANPBN010000464.1, on the reverse strand, counting down.
TGGGCGGAGCGTATCCGCCACTTCTCGGCCGCAAGTGACGTTAGCCGCTCACTCGCTCTTGCGGCGCTCGGTCAGGCCGGCGCGGATCTGCGCGGCGTGCTCCGCAAGGTGCTCCGCGGGCTTCTGAAACATGCCGGCGAGCGTCCGTGTTTCGCCCATGCGCGTGGCGGGCAATCGCAGCGTTTCGTCGTCGAACGATTCCAGCACTGCCAGGAGCTTGCGCACGCCGCTGTCAAAGTCGGCGAGCACGGACGCGGGCGTCGCCTTCCGTGATGCGACGCGGACCCGCAACTCGCCCATCTTGTACAGGACCGGTCGCAGGAAGGCCGGTGGGTTGAGCGCCTTTCCGTCTTTCGCCTTTGCTGTCTCGCCGGCCAGGAACGCGGTGGCCGAACCGAGATGCCAGGCGAGTTGACCGCAGGTGTAGGCAGGGATGCCGCTCTTCGTCTTCCATCCCCCATCGCCAATCTCCGCCACGAGCGCCGCGAACTCGGGAGACATCGCCTCGATCTCCGCGCGGATGACGGCGCGGTCTGGTGTCCCTGTCGTGCCCATGCGGTCACTCCTTGCGATTGGTTGCTGCGCCCGCCCGCGTCTCGAGAAATCTACGAGGCCGTCCGGAATTGTCTGCGGTGCAGTAGTACCGGATCTCGCGCTCTGCCGCCGGTAGCGGGCGGCGGCGACGGCTCCTGCCAGGCGAGCGGCGCGGTAGACTCGCTCGAAGCTACACAGCGAGAGAAGGTAGAGCGCGTCCGCAGATGGCAGATTCTGTCGTGTTTCGCGAACTCAAGCGCGCTGAGATCGACCGCATCTGGACGATCGATCGGCGCGAGCACATCGCAAACAGCTATCGGCTCGTCGACGGGGCGCTGAAGCTGGAAGCGCTCGGCGTCGACGTGCCCGGCTGGGATCCCGATAACGTCGCGAGGACGACGCCGCTGCTGTACGAGATGTGCGACCGCGGCGCGCGATTCTTCGCCTCGTTCGATGGCGAGCAGCTTGCGGGCGTGTCGGTGCTCGATACGGTACCGCGCGGCGAGCGCGGCGACCTCCTACAACTCGGGTTCCTTCACGTCGGCCGCGACTACCGCGGTCGGGGGCTGGGCGCGCGACTGTTGGAGCAGGCGCACGCTGCGGCCCGAGAGCTTGGTGCGCGGGGGCTGTACATCTCGGCGACACCGTCGGAGAAGACGATCCGCTTCTACCAGCGATGCGGTGCGACGCTGCTCGCAGTGCCTGACCCGGAGCTGTTCGCGCTGGAGCCGGAAGACATCCACCTGGAGTGCCGGGTGTGATCAGCGCAGTAGAGAAGACAGGTCTGGTCGTTGGTCGAGCGTGGACAAGCCAGATCGAACGCTGCGTTCA
>JANPBN010000463.1:0-2310 GCA_031430415.1 Dehalococcoidia bacterium | reverse complement strand
CGACCGAATGCACGGTTAGCGGTCGGATCGCCCGCAGAATCGGGGTCGCACAACCATGCCGAAGTGCGCTCTGAGGAACACACGCCTCTCGCTCAGCGCTCCGAAAAGGCGCCATCTTCGATGACCGGCTCGACAGTCCATGGTGCACTAGTCCTGTATTTGTCTCAGTCTCGCGGCAATCAACTCGATGTTGGTGGTCACGGGGGCCGCGCCGTCAACCTTGATGCAGTCGTGCGTCTCGAGTTCGCTCAACACCTCGACCTCCTGCAGTTGTGCCAGATAGGTATCCCACCGGGCATCCGAGAGTTGGTTCGGCGTGTCGTCGCGTTCCGCCAATCTCTCACGAGTGATCTCTTCCGGGGTATCGACCCACACCAGTTGGGCCGGCACTCGTAAGCGAGCCGCGAGCGCCCGGGCCGCGTCGCGGTCCCTTCTCTCAAGGTGAGTTGCGTCGAAGACAACCGTTCGGCCGGCTTCCAAGTGCGTGCGTACCCTGTCACGGGCGAGTTCGTATACGCGAGCCCGCGCATCACGGCGGTAGACAGCCGCCGCCCGCCCTCCTCCTGCGACGAACATCTCATTTCGAACGGCATCAGATCTGACGAGTGCGGCGGCGAAACGCCCAGAAAGTGCAGCGGCGAGATGGCTCTTCCCCGTTCCTGACAGCCCACCCACGATGATTAGCGCCGGTGATACGTCGGCCGTCGCGTATCGCCGTGCCAATGCGAAGTACCGCACTGCACGCCCGTGCGCTTCCAGCGCTTGCTCGCGACCAATCTCGGCCTCGCGCGTCGTGATGCTCTCCACCTTGCCACGAACGACGGCGCGGTGGCAGCGGAAGAACCCGAGCATGCAGGGCAGTGTTTCATCATCCGGCGAAAGCTCCATGTATCTGCCGACGAACTCATCCGCAAGATCTGGTCGTCCGCGGAAGTCGAGATCCATCGCGAGGAAGGCGACATCTCCGGCGACATCTCCACACCTCAGTCGATCGCTAAATTCGATGCTGTCAGCCAAGCAGATGTGCGAGTCGGCTCCGACGTAGACTGAGTCGGCGCGCAGGTCTCCGTGGCCGTCGCGAATCCGGCCTAAATTAACGCGCCGACTCATCAGCGCCAGGTTTTCGCGGAGGAAGCGCCGACCGAACGAGGTGATGTATTCGAGATCATGGCTTGTGATCGTGTCCCCGACAAATGGGGCGAGTTCCTCGAGATTCTCTTGCCAGATCGCCTCGACCTCGCTCGGGGAGCCGAACCGCACGACTTCAACGCCGCTCGTGGATGTGGCGTGGAAGGCGTGGACGGACTCAGCCACGCGGCAGAGCAACTCCGCTGTCGCGTCACGGCGGGCAACGCGACTGGATAACCACCCGTCGGCCGGCAGCCGCCGCATCTTCACGGCGTATTCAATCGTCTCGCCGGATCCGAACATGAAGATTCTGCCGTTGCGTTCAACGATAGGCACAACACCCAGGTATGCGTCTGGACACGTTCGTTGATTCAACTGCACTTCGCGTTCGCACATCTCCTTCCGACGGGCGAGCGTGCTGTAGTCGAGGAAGCCGAATTGCACCGGCTTCTTGATTTTGTACGCAAAGTCACCAGCGAGGAGCACCCAAGAGATGTGGGTCTGGATGACGCACACATGGTGCGCAACATGGCCGTAGGCGTCCGCGCGTAGGAGCGACTGGAATAGTTCAGGTTTCATGTTCGCGCGGTCGGCCGTGAAGGATCGGCATGACTAAGCGTGCCTGCCGTTGTTTAGAAGGTGAGTGTAAGCCACGCCCCTATCGTGGGGCGAGAAGGCGAAGCCGCAGCCCGCTTTGGCCGTGAGATTCGAATCCGAATGTCGATGGCGATGGCTGCAGCGACGGGCGGGAAGTCGCCTCAGTGAACGGCGATCGTTCGGTGAGTGCCATCGACTTGAGCCAGGTGGCTCAGAGGTTTGGACCGTACACGCCGTCGGCAATCAACGCGACCGACCTGAGTAAAGTCGCGCAGCAATTCGGCAACTGTCCGAGTCAAGGAGCGGTCGTGCCTCCGGGTAAGAGGCAGTAATGCCCCTCCCGGCCCATTGGGGGGAAGCGGGTGGCGGCGGTTGGCCAAGCCGGGGGATCCACAGGGGGAAGATGTTCGTGCCTAAGCTGCGTTCGTCACAGTACACGTTGCCGGATTAGTGCGAGGGTGGTACGGCACTCCCTTCGTGCGTGAGGGAACGGCCAGATTACGCGGCTGCTTGGCTTCTGGCTCCACCAATCGACATCATGCGCGTCTGGGCCGTCGCGACCAACTCATTCAACGTGACTCCGTC